>DASYVY010000218.1:0-3363 GCA_035936535.1 Thermomicrobiales bacterium
ACCGACCCCCCAATCGGCAATAGAGTTCGCAACACCGAGGATCGACCTCCCTCATGAAGTGTACGTATACTGTCTTCGGGAGTCCCGTGCTGTCGACGGCCGACCTCTCGATCGGGATTCGGCCGTTCGCTGACGCGGCACAGGTCGGATGCGCTGTCCGCCGCCAAGTAGCAAGGACAGCGTCGTTGACGACAACATGCGCGTCGGGTATTGCAGCAAAGGGTAAACGAGATGGTTCTGGCGTTTGGTTCCCATATGTCGGCATCTGGTGGCGTCGATCTCGCTCTCGGGAGAGCGGAAGAACTGGAGCTCCAGTCGTGCCAGATCTTTTCGAAGAACGAGCGGCAATGGAAGGCCAAGCCGCTGGACCCGGCGGTCGTCGAGCGCTTTCGTCTGGAGACGGAGCGAACGGGCATCACCAAGCTCGTAGTGCACGACTCCTACCTGATCAATCTCGCATCCCCCAAGCCGGATATTCGTGAGAAGTCCCTGGCCGCCTTCAGGGACGAGCTGGAGCGCTGTGACATCCTCGGAATCCCATATCTGGTGACTCATCCGGGTGCCCACACGGGGAGCGGCGTCGAGGCTGGCATCCGGCAATTCGCGAGCTCGCTCAACGAAGTGCATGCCACTATCCCGGATAACCGGGCGCTGACGCTGCTTGAGACGACGGCAGGGCAGGGCACGACGTTGGGACGCAGTTTCGACGAGATCGCCGCGATCGTCGACCAGGTAGAGGCGAAAGAGCGCGTCGGGGTCTGCCTCGACACCTGTCATGTCTTTGCCGCCGGATATGACTACCGTACCCCCGACCTGTACGCGGCGATGATGCAGGAGTTCGATGCCACGATCGGGCTCGATCGGCTCAAGGTGATCCATCTCAACGATTCCAAGTTTCCGCTCGCCAGCAATCGTGACCGCCACGATCACATCGGCGAGGGGGAGATAGGACTCGAAGGATTCCGACAGTTCGTGAACGATGCTCGACTCGCTGGGATACCTGGCATTCTCGAGACCGAGAAGGGCACCGATGGCGAGCATGACCGTCGCAATCTCGCAACGCTCCGCGAACTCGTCGCCTCCCCGAGAGACGCGGCGTAAGGCCGCCAAAGATGAAGTCACACGGCAAAGGCCCCGATCCATCGATCGGGGCCTTTGCCGTGCCTGGGAACGCGACGTCAACCTAATACAGTTCGGAGGCATGGTCCTTGAAGCGGTCATACCGGGAAGGAGCGTTGGTCTGCTGATTTGCTTCCCCGACGCCGGACTCCCACCAGGTGGGAATTTGCCCACCGATGGTCGCGAGCTCCGTCTTGGTGTACAGGAGGCCGTCCCGCTCGAGCACCGACAACTCGTATTCCTGGCTCATCGTGATTGCATCGACCGGGCATACCTGAGCGCAGAAGCCGCAGAACAGGCAGCGTCCGGCCTTGAGGATGAACTCACCCAGTTCGCGATCCCCCTCCTCGGACGCGACGATGTGCATCTCCAGGCAGGTCGTCGGGCAAATCCGGGCACAGAGCCCGCACGCCACGCAGAGCGCTTCGCCGGTCTCCGGGTCGGAACGAAGGGACGGCAGCCCGCGGTAGCGGGGCGCCATCGGCCGCTTGACCTCCGGGTATTCGATAACCACTTTGGGTTTGACGAGGCGTTTGAGTGTAACGCCGAACCCTTTGACTTCATCCAGCATGCCATGCCTCAGTTTCTAGAGTCGTCAGTGTATGCCCCGAACCCGGACTACCTGTCGACGAGCGCCACGAACTTTGGAGTGATCTCGAATGGACCGGAAGCGGTTCCGAGGATCTTCGTCCCTTCGCCACGGAAAGTCTCAACCGGCGTGACGATCCCGCCGCGCTCGAGCCGGGCATAGGAGACGCCTGCGTAACCTGGCACGAGTCGTGAAATCTCGGCCATCACCTGGCTGGCATGCGAGTGCCGGAGTGCGTAGCCCATCCTGTTCGCCACGGCACCGATGATGTCAAGCGCGTTGCGTGCTTCACCAGGGACGGGAACGGCGGCTCGCACCCGCTGCACGGTTCGATCGAAGTTCGTGAACGTTCCATCCTTCTCGAGGTTCATTGCCGCCGGCAGCGCCACATGGGCAATGGCGGCGAGCGGAGAGTCATATGGCTCGGTCACTACCAGGAATTCCAGCTTCCGGAGCGCCTCGAACAGGCGCGGATCGGGGAACTCGTCTCGGGTGCCCGGGCCGCCGTCGATCCACATTGCACGGATTCGACCACTTTCGATTGCCGCTGGAAGATCCTCGAGCGCAACGCCGGGACTATCGGACAGCGAGCGCACGGGCAGGAATCCGTTCGACGTGCTGGCCTGCTCCGCCCAGCGGTCAAGCCAGGCATCTTCGAAACGCGCGCGAGCCGAGGCATCGGTCACCGCTGCTCCTCCCGGAAGCAGGGACGGACTGAGCCCCATGTCGGTGGATCCCTGATAGTTCGCCGGTCCGCGGAACGAGGTGACGCCGCCACCCTCGCGACCGATGTTGCCCGTCAGCAGGGAAAGGTTGCTGCAGGCTAACGTCACCCGGTCAGCGTCACCATACGGCTTGTCTTCCGCCTGGTGGGCGACAGTGTTGTAGATGGCACCCGGTGGGAACCCGCCCTCAGGGCGCTGATCAGGGAGCGACTCCTTGCCGACGACGAACAGGAGCGCCGCACGGGTGATCTGCTCGGCGGGAACGCCGGTTCGTGCCTCGACATCGGCGAGGTCGCCGGCGGAGTTCGAGTTGACCAGGCGAGTGGCGTCCCGGTCGTCGACGGCATGCAACCCCAGGCGCACGACTTCACTGGCGATGGCATTGACTACCTGGTCGGTCGTCCCTTCGTTGGGCCGGATCCAGAGCGCTGCACGGTCGCACAGGAGGTAGTGCTCCGTGCTTATGACCGTGATCCGTGCTTCCCGATAGTGCCGCGCATGGTTGATCCAGTATGAAGGTATGGGCGCATAGGCAAATATGGAAGGCCCGACGACGATGATGTTCTTCGCCGCGGTGAAGAGCTCCTGCAGATTGTTCGTCGATTCGACATCAATCCCCAGCGCAGCTCGCGTCGCCCGCTCCACCGCGGATTGCTGAGGCGTCAGCAGCCGATCCACCGAGTTCGACTGCATCACCGCGCGGCTGAACTGCTGAAGGAGGAAGGCCTCTTCGTTGGTGGACTGGGCAGCTGACAAGGCGGCGAATGCTTCGCCCTGGTGGTGAGCGAGCGACTCGGCAATTTCGTCGATCGCCTGCTCCCATGTCACCTCGTACAGTCCACCGTCGTCACCGCGGACTCGCGGATACAGGAGTCGATCCGGAGCCTGGACCTGCTCGTGTCCCCACTTTCCCCATTCACAGGTATATCC
>DASYVY010000219.1:0-7337 GCA_035936535.1 Thermomicrobiales bacterium
CCCGGCCCCCGGTCGAATATCAGCTCGGCCCCGATCCGGGCATCGCCGCAGCCGAGGATCGCCGCGATTGGCGCGTGCTCCCGAACCTGGGCGATCCCCGATGCGGAATAATCGCGAGGCGCGATGTTCTCGTCGAGGTACCGGCGGTTGCCTTCCATCAGTATGTCCAGCGCTTCACCCGGTGTCAGAGTCCGGCGCTCGCCACCGGCCTGGTCGTCTTCGGACACATCCGTCGTCATTGGCTCCATCTCTCCTATCCCAACATGGCCGGCAGCCGCACAGCCTCACGTTCCAGCCTATCAGAAGCGCCACGCAGGGCTGTCGACGGGCGATTCGCTCGGGCATGCGGGTATGATGCGGACCTGAAGTCCAGCATCATCGGGCAGGAGGTTGAGCGTGGTCCAGGCAATGGGTGATGCGCGCATCGGCGTGTTCGGGATCGGGCTCGCGGCGTACTGGCCGCAGTTTCCCGGGTTGAAGGAGACGATCGAGGGGTATCTGAGGCATGTCGAGGCGGAGGTCGCAACAGCGGGCGAGATCGTCTCCGGTGGGCTGGTCGACACCGCCGAAGCCGGGCGGGCGCTGGGGGACCGGTTTGCACGAGAGGATCTCGATCTGGTCGTCCTCTACGCCGGAACCTATGCGACGAGCACCCAGGCGTTGCCGGTCGTTCAGCGTGCCGGTGTGCCGGTCCTGATCCTCAACCTCCAGCCGCAACCCGCGCTGGATTACGAGACGACGGACACGACGACCTGGCTGGCGAACTGCGGGGTCTGCCCGGTTCCCGAGATGGCGGGGGTATTCGGGCGGGCCGGTGTCCCGTTCACCGTAATCACGGGGACGCTGTTCGACGATGACCGGACGTGGGGCGAGATCCGCGCTTGGTGCACGGCCGCGCGAGTGGCGCGAACGATCCGTGAAGCGCGGTTCGGGATGCTGGGGCATACCTATCCCGGCAAGATCGATATGTCGACCGATGTCGGACTGGTCCATGCGCAGCTTGGCGCCCATGTCGAGATCCTGGAAATCGACGATTTGAAGGATCGGGTCGAGGCGGCGACGGCGGCCGAGGTCAGGGAGATCGGGGAGCGGGCGACGGGCATGTTCGCGTCCGCGAGTGACATATCCCACAAAGCCATGGAATGGGCCTCACGCGTGGCGGTCGGGCTCGATCGCCTGGCGTCCGACTTCGACCTCGATGGGCTGGCGTACTACTACCGGGGCACGGGCGGGGATCGGGCGGAGCGGATTGCATCGAACATGATCCTCGGCAACACCCTGCTCACCGCGCGAGGAATTCCGGCGGCGGGCGAGGGCGACCTGAAGACTGCGATCGCGATGAAGATCATGCACGAGCTCGGCGCGGGCGGCTCGTTCTCCGAGTTCTGCGCGATGGATTTTCAGGAACGCTTTTTCCTGATGGGTCACGACGGTCCGGCGCACCCGGCGATCAGCGATGGCAAGCCCACCTTGAAGGAGCTTGCCGTGTTCCATGGCAAGGCCGGTGGGGGAGTCGCGGTCGAGATGCGGGCCCAGACAGGGCCGGTCACGATCCTCGGCCTGACGCAGACGGCGGATGGCCGGCTCAAGCTGATCGGCGCGGAGGGCGAGAGCTTGCCGGGACCCGTGCTCCGGATCGGCAACTCCAATCACCGGCTGCGCTTCGCCCTCGATCTGCCGGAGTTCATGGACGCCTGGTGCGCGCTCGGACCGACGCACCACGTCGCCCTCGGCCTCGGTCATCGCCTCGCGGACGTCAGCAAGGTCGCCGATCTGCTCGGGGTACCGCTGGAGATGGTATGACGACCGTCGTGTTGCCTGATCGAGGGCCAGGGCACTCTCAGAGGGCGATCACCTTGGAGTCGGGCACGTGCTCGCCGCTGGCTAGCGCGGACCTGACCGCCGGGATCACCTCGGAGGCGTAGAGCTCGATCGCCGTCAGCATCTCCCGGTGCGGGATCGTGCCGGTGCCAAGCTGAAGCACGAACCGGTCGTGCCCGAAGACCTCGTGGCTGTGCAGGATCTTCTCGATGATCTGCTGCGGGCTGCCGACGTACAGCGCGCCTTCCGGGGCCACCTGCGCGTCATACGCATCTCTCGTCATCCTGCCCCAGCCGCGCTCGCGGGCGACCCGGCGCATTGCGGCCGAGTACGCGGGATAGTAGGTATCGATCGCCGTCTGCGAATCCCGGGCGATGTACCCCAGCGAGTTGATCGCCACCGGCGTCACCTCGCGGGCGTGACCGTGGGTCTTCGCCGCGTGGCGGTGGATCTCGACGATCGGGCGGAAACGGCGCCAGTGACCGCCGATGATGGCGAGGATCATCGGCAGGCCGAGTGCGCCGCCGCGCTGGGCCGACCCCGGCGTTCCGCCCGAAGCGAGCCAGACCGGAAGCGGTTGCTGGACAGCCCGCGGATAGACGCCGCGCCCATCGATCGCCGGTCGATGCCGGCCGCTCCAGGTCACGATCTCGTGCTCGCGGATGGTCAGCAGCAGGTCGAGCTTTTCGGCGTACAGGTCGTCGTAATCCTCGAGGTCCTGCCCGAACAGCGGAAACGACTCGATGAACGATCCCCGCCCGGCCCAGATTTCCGCCCTTCCCCCGGACAGCAGGTCCAGCGTCGCGAAATCCTGGTAGACGCGAACCGGATCGGCGGAGCTGATGACCGTGACCGCGCTCGATAGCCGGATCCGGGACGTCCGGGATGCCGCGGCGGCGAGGACGATCTCCGGGGCGGAGATGGCATAGTCCGGCCGGTGATGCTCGCCGAGACCGAAGACGTCGATTCCGGCCTCATCCGCGACCCGGATCTCTTCGAGAAGATCCCGGAGCCGGCCAGCGGGATCGATCATCGGCGCATCCTCGCGGGCGGGGTTGAGGTCACCGAAGCTGGAGAGTCCGAATTCCATGATCACATCGACCTTTCCTGCGTGCTTGCCACGCATCGACTTCCGTCAGGGACATGGTACGGCCCGGAGGTCGACAACCTGCAAGGGGCGTACCCCGTCAGATGACGAGTATCCCCGTGGCGAAGGCCGTGATACACCGGAAGAGGTGCTTTTCGGCGCAATCTGCTGGAAGACACCCGGCACCTGCATAGGTGTGCGATCCAAAAGACGAAGCCGTGACGAAGGATGCGTAATGGCGATCGCGGTCAAGCCGCCATGTGATGAAGGGGTGATGCTCTCCGGACGGTCCGGAGCCGGAAACGAGGACTTCTCGCCCAATGCCGGGCGCTGGGTCCTGCTCGCGACCATTCTCGGCTCCAGCATGGCATTCATCGACGGGACGGTCGTGAACGTCGCCCTGCCGACGCTGCAGCGGGACTTCAACGCGACCGCGGCGGGTGTGCAATGGGTGGTGCAGGCCTATTCCCTGCTTCTCGCCGCGCTGATCCTGGTCGGGGGATCGCTCGGTGACCGGTATGGCCGCCGCCGGATCTTCGCGATCGGCGTGGTGATCTTCACGATTGCGTCGGTTGCCTGTGGCATCGCTCCCAATCTCGCCACCCTGGTCGCCGCTCGGGCGTTGCAGGGGATCGGCGGTGCACTGCTCGTGCCGGGAAGCCTGGCGATCATCACGGCCGCGTTTCCGGAGGAGGAGCGGGGGCGGGCGATCGGTACCTGGTCCGGTTTCACGGCGATCACCTCTGCGATCGGACCGGTCCTCGGAGGCTGGATGGTCGAGAACCTGTCGTGGCGCTCCGTGTTCCTGATGAATGTGCCCCTGGCGGCGGTGGTCCTGCTGGTGACGCTCCGGTATGTGCCGGAGAGCCGTGACGATGAGGCCACCGGTCGGTTGGACTGGATCGGAGCGGGAATCGTCACCGCCTTCCTGGGTTCCCTGATCTACGGGCTGACCGAAGCGGCGCTCGCCGGCTTCTCGAGCCCGCGCGCGCTTGTGTTGCTGGCGGTCAGCGCCGTGAGCGCCGTCGCATTCGTGATCGTCGAGCGCCGCGTCGCCAATCCGATGGTGCCGCTTTCGCTGTTCCGCTCCCGGACCTTCTCCGGGACGAACCTGTTGACCCTGTTTCTCTACGCCGCCCTCAGCGGAGCACTCTATTTCTTTCCGTTCAACCTCATCCAGGTCCAGGGCTATTCCTCGACCGCTGCCGGTGCCGCGATGTTGCCGATGATCCTGCTCATGTTCGGGTTGTCGCGCTGGGCCGGTGGGCTGGTTGGGCAATACGGAGCGCGCCTGCCGCTGACGATCGGTCCGGTGATCGCTGGAGCGGGGTTCCTCCTGTTCGCCCTTCCCGGCATCGGCGGGTCGTACTGGACCACCTTCTTCCCGGCGGTGCTCCTGCTCGGGCTCGGCATGACCGTGACCGTAGCGCCCCTGACGACCGCGGTGATGGGAGCGGTCGAGAATCGGCATTCCGGATTAGCCTCCGGCATCAACAATGCCGTGTCGCGGGCGGGCGGGGTGATCGCGATTGCCGCGTTCGGCATCCTGATGTCGGCGACCTTCGACCGGACGCTCGATGCCGAGCTCGAGGGCCTCGACCTTCCGGCCCCGGCGGCGGCGGAGATCGAGGCCAGCCGCGATCAGCTCGCCGCCCTGGAAGCGCCCGCGGAGCTTGACGAAGCGCGGCGAGCGGTGGTTGCCCGGAACGTCGACGAATCGTTTGTGTCCGGGTTCAGGGTCGTGATGATCGTCAGCGCGGTGATGGCGTTCGCGAGCGGGATCGCGGCGTTCTTCACTGTCCCTGGCAACCAGGCGCTGCGCCATGCCCAGCCGGTGCAATCCCGTCCTGATGGCATCGATGTCCCGGTCACGCGCCCTGCAGGGGAGGGTTGAGGGTTCGGCGTCATCGCTGGTACTCGTTCGTGTCGATCTCGCCCGCCGCGTATCGCCGGTCCCGGATCTCGAGCCCGGTCAACCCCCTGGCCAGCTCCTCGACACGGTCCTCGACCGGCCGAGAAACTGGCGCTACGCGACATAGAAGGCCATGAAGGCCATGAACCAGAAGAGGAACACGCGCAGGATTCCGAGCAGCACGTCCATTTCCAAAGGTCGTCCCGAACTCAGCACCCAGATGCGCGCGGGCACAGGTGTTCCTTCCAAGCCTGACGATGACTTCCAGTGAACAGGCCGTCTCAGGGCGGATGCACCTGCTCCCCGGTAGCGACCGAGACCACAGTCAACCATTGGTCAGGACGCGGACCGGCTCGATCACGAACATGGAGCGGGTCTCCGACCGCGCCTCGGTGGGAACGAACTCCGCGCCGCGGTATTCGGTAATCAGCTTGTCGGCGTGCAACTCGGCGTCGCGAGCGATCGACCAGGAGATGACCCGCCCGCGCACCTCGAGAAACCGGAACGGATCGTCCGGGTCGACGACGAGGATCGACACCGCTGGCCGGGCGACCATGTTGGCGTGCTTCTGGCGGCCGACGGCGGCGTTGACGCGCACCATGCCATCCACCAAGTCGGCCCACATCGGCATCACCTGGGGCGAGCCGTCCGGCTGGAGCGTGGCGAGGCTGACGACGATCGGGCGTTCGAGAAGGTCACGATGGCTGTCCGGTATGGTGTTCACGTTGGCTTCCTGATGAGCTTTCAAAGGGGGCGCAGGTACGGGGATCCCTAGGAACCGCACCGATTGTATGCGACATCGATGTCCGGGACGCTCCGGGCGGGCATTGCGGTGGCTTTCCGGGCAGACGCGAATGGCTCCGTCTTTCAGGCAGAGAACGGGATCTGCCCGTACCGGTCGATGGGCATGCGGCAGCGACCACGCATGGTCGCCAATGACACCCATGAGCCGGTAGTGGGGAACCGGGGCCCGGTTTGGCTCGTGTTTCGGAGTGAGCCAATGGGCCGCGTTCGCCGGCAATCGCCAGGGCGTCCGCTACCGGAAAGGACCGCGCCAGAGGCGGCATTTCCAGATGGCACTATCGAGTTATCGCTACCGATCGGATAGCGAGTATCATCCCGATAGCAGAATCGCCATGTCTCCAGCAGAGGACAACCAATGACCGTTTACGCCCTTCACGAGAATCCGGAGTGGTTTCCACCCTTCGCCGCCGCCTTCGATCGGGCGGGACTTGAGTTCGAGGAATGGCTCCTCATCAGCGGATCGATCGATCTCGAGGCCGCCCCGCCCGACGGCGTGTTCTGGAACCGCCTCAGTGCTTCGTCGCAAACGCGCGGGCATGTGCACTCCAAGGACTACACCCGAGCGGTCCTGGACTGGCTGGAGGCCCACGGCCGCCGGGTTGTCAACGGGCGTTCCGTGGTGGAAATGGAGGTCAGCAAGGTCCGCCAGCTCACCGCCTTGCGGGCATTCGGGATCGACGTGCCGCGGACGGTTGCCGTCATCGGCAACGACGACCTCCTCAGCGCTGCACAGCGGTTCCCGACGCCGTTCATCACCAAGCACAACCAGGGTGGCAAGGGGCTCGGGGTGCGGCGCTTCGACGACCTGGACACATTCGAGGCGTACATCTCTTCGGACGAGTTCGAGATCCCGGTCGATGGCATCACGCTCTTGCAGGAATACGTGCAGCCACGGGAGCCTTTCATCACGCGGGTGGAGACCGTCGGGTACGAGTATGTCTACGCGATCACGGCGGACACAACGCGGGGCGGGTTCCAGCTCTGCCCGGCGGACGCCTGCGAGATCGATGAGCGGGGACAGCCCAAGGCGGCTGAGAGCCTGTTCGCGCTGCGAGAAGGATTCCAGCACCCGATCATCGACCAGTTTCTCGGATTCGCGCGCAAGCACCACCTCGAGATCGCCGGGTTCGAGCTGATCGAGGCGGCGGACGGTCGGATCGTCTGCTACGATGTCAACACGAACACCAACTACAACCCTGATGTCGAGCGGATCGCCCCGAAGTCCGGTCCTGGCGAGATCGCGCGGTACTTGCAGCGCATCGAAGCCGACACCTACGCACTGACATAACGGGTACTGGCCTCCGGCCAGCATCGATCAGGCCGTCGCTTTCTGTCCCTTGACATCCGTCAGCTCGTAATGCCGCATCTCTTCGATGTCGTCGAAGAATGGGCGAATGGCCGCGAAGAACGCTGGAAACTCGGGTCCGCGGCGAAATCCCTGGAGGTGGCCCTCCGCGGAATCCCACTCGATCCGGAGGATGTACTGGCCGGGATCCTCGCTGCAGCGGGTGAGCTCCCACCCAAGGCAGTGCGGCGATGATTCGAGGGCGCGCTGGGCCCGCTGGTACCCATCCTCGAACGCCTGACATCGCCCTTCGTCAATCCGATACCGAATGTACTCCACGATCATCGGGTGCTCCCTTGTCGCCGGACGGACCATCGTTTCGCTGGCCTTTTCAGCCTATGCGCCACGGTTGCCGGAAACATCATCTG
>DASYVY010000220.1:0-4334 GCA_035936535.1 Thermomicrobiales bacterium
ACCAGCGTCGAGCGGGCGACCGCGATGACCGATCTCCAGAAGAAGTTCGAGTCGTACGCGATCGAGCACACCGAAGTCGATGGCATGGATGTGGAAGCGGTCCTGAAGGTGGCCCACGAGGCAGCCGACCGGGTGCGGGAAACGGGCAAGCCGTTCGCCGTCGAGGTCATCACCTACCGGATCGGCCCGCACGGGGCGGCGGACTTCCTGGAAAAGTACCGGACCAAGGATGAGGTCAGGAAATGGCGCGAGCGGGATCCGATCGGGTTGCTTGAGAAGCGGCTCGAGGACCTTGGGGTCGAGGAATCACGGCTCGAACAGATCCGGAATGACGCCAAGAAGCTCACAGACGAGGTCGTCGCTTTCGCGGACGAGAGCCCGGAGCCTTCGCTGGATGAACTCACCACCGATGTGTACACGACCGACATGAGTGTGCCGACGGCGGGGTAAACGGCGCTTCGGGAACTACGGCCCGCAAGCGGAGAAAGGGAACCGGCGGATGCCAGTAAAGACCTATCGCGACGCCCTGCGGGCCGCGATGGCGGAAGAGATGGAGCGCGATGAGTCGGTCGTGCTGATGGGCGAGGACATTGGCGTGTATGGGGGAACGCACCTCATCACCAATGGCCTGATCGACCAGTTCGGTCCCAAGCGCGTCATCGACACGCCGATTGCCGAAAACGGGTTCACCGGTGCCGCGATCGGGATGGCGATGGCCGGGATGAAGCCGATCGTCGAGATGATGACCTGGAACTTCTCGTTCCAGGCTGCCGACCAGATCATCCAGAACGCCGCCAAGCTTCGCTACTTTTCCGGCGGCCAGGTGTCGGTGCCGCTGGTGATCCGGGGGCCGAATGGGGGTGGTGTGCAGCTCTCGGCCCAGCACACGCACAGTCTCGAAGGATTCTACGGCCACTTCCCGGGTCTGAAGGTGGTGTCGCCGTCGACGCCGGAAGATGTCAAGGGCATGATGCTCCAGGCGATCCGGGATCCCGATCCGGTGATCTTCCTGGAAGCCGGCGCCCTCTATGGAACCAAGGGCGAAGTGCCGGACGGCGACTACACGGTCGAGTTCGGCAAGGCCCGGGTTGCGCGTGAAGGCTCGGACGTCACCCTGATTGGCTATGGCCGCCAGGTGAACCTGCTGCTGCGGGTCGCTGAAAAGCTCGCCGACGACAAGATCGATGTCGAGGTCGTCGACCTCCGCTCGATCCGGCCCTTCGATAGCGAGACGATCGTCGCCTCCGTTCGCAAGACGCATCGCGCCGTCGTCGTGCAGGAACAGTGGCGCTGGTTCAGTGTTGCCAGCGAAGTTGCGGCGATCATCCAGGAACAGGCATTCGATGAGCTGGATGCGCCAGTCGAACGCGTGAGCGGAGCAGAAGTACCCGCGCCGTACGCCCGAAACCTGGAGCTCGCGGCGTTCCCGAGCGAGCAGCAGGTGACCGACGCGGTCCGCCGGGTTCTCTATCTTGAAGCGGCTGTTTGATCGTCCTTACGTCGTACACCTATGCCAGAACGCAGGGGGCAATGCCGGCGACGCCCCAGCCGGTTCGACCGCGAATGCCGGAATCACGAGGAATGTCACGAATGAGGGTTGACAAATGGCAACGGTGATCATGCCGAAGATGGGCGACGCCATGGAAGAGGGCACGCTTCTGAAGTGGCTGAAGAGCGCCGGCGAGGAGGTCTCGGAGGGTGACCCGATCGCCGAGATCGAGACCGACAAGGTGACACTTGAGATCGAGGCGCCCGAGGATGGTTTCCTGACCAATACGCTGGTTGAGGAAGGGGCCACGGTCCCAATTGGAACCGCCGTCGCGACCATCGGGGCCGAAGGCGAGGTCGGGCAGAAGCCTGAGTCACCGGAGGGCGAAGAGCAGCCGGTGGTGGCCGAGGAAGCGGAGGTGGATGCGGCGGTCGCGGAGACACCGGAACCGGAAGCGGCCGACGCACCTGCCCCTGCGGATGCTCCTCCGCCTCCCTCCCCTGCTCCCTCTCAGGAAGCGGCGCCGGCGGTTGGCGTTGTCGATCGCAAGCCGGGCGAAAGGCTGCGTGCGTCGCCGCTCGTCAAGCGGCTCGCTGAGGAACATGGAATCGACCTGTCGCAGGTTGCAGGGAGCGGTCCGGGCGGGCGCATCATCAAGAACGATATCAGTGACTTCATCTCGGGTGCCAGGCCCGCGCCGCAGGCTCCCGCAGTCGCCAGCCCGGCGACAGAGGCCCCGGCTCCAGCGACAGCGAATGGACAGGCCGATCGTCCATCACCCGCTCCCGAGCTAGCGGACGCTTCCGCCAAGACACGGGGGACGAAGGTCGATCTCGCCCGGATCCGGCGGACGACCGGCAAGCGGATGGCCGAGTCCAAGCAGACGGTGCCTCATTATTATGTCACTATTGGCGTAGACATGGCAGAGGCCCAAGCCTTCCGGGCGCAAGTCAATGCGTCGCTTGGCGAGTCGGGTGGAAGGGTCTCGGTCAATGACCTGATCGTAAAGGCGGCAGCGCTGGCGTTGCGCGACCATCCGGAGGTAAATACATCGTTCGAGGACGGGGATCTGTATCAGCACGATTCGATCGACATCAACATCGCGATCGCGATCGATGGCGGTCTGATTGCTCCGTTCGTTCCGTCAGCGGACCAGAAGAGTTTGGGTTCGATCGCTAGGTTGACCAAGGATCTCGGCCGACGCGCTCGGGAGGGCGGCCTGTCGCCAGAGGAATATCAGGGCGGAACGTTCACGATCAGCAATCTCGGGATGTTCGACGTCGATGAGTTCATCGCGGTGATCAATCCCCCGCAGGCGGCGATTTTGGCCGTTGGCTCGGTGCATGAAGTTCCGGTGGTGCGCGACGGGGAGCTGGTGGTTGGAAGCGTCATGAAGTTAACGCTGTCTGCGGACCACCGGGCTCTGGACGGTGCGCAGGTTGCGACTTTCCTGCAGTCGGTCAAGCGGTATCTCGAGTCGCCGATGCTGCTGGCCATTTCCTAAGCCGCACTTGATTTGAGGTCGTCCCCGATGCACGCCGGTCAGTGTCACTGATCGGCGTGCATCGTTTCCCGTGATGTCGACAATGGGGTGGTATGGTTCTCGGTGGACGTGAGCCTGGCGGACGGGTTGTGGTCGAATGGGTCCTCGCACGGCGCGGAGCGCAAACGAGATGATTGAACAATGACGTCGTTCGAATGGTTTCTGCTCGTCGTGGTAGTGATTGCGGTGCCCCTGATCGTGGCGGTGGTCGTGACGATGTGGACGCTTGAGCAGGCGCGGCAGCGAAATCGGAAAAACCGTTCCGACGGTCCGGGAGAGCCGGTCAAGCGCTTGGCGACGCGGCGGGTCGTTCCTGAGGCTGGCGGGCGCAATTCGCCTCCCGGTGGAGAGGGGGACGGGACGGTACGCGATTCCCGGTAGAGCGTCACCCGGTGTTTCACGTGAAACACCGGGTGATGTTGCGTTTCCCGGGCCGGTTCGCACGGTCGGGCTATGCTTGTCTCCGGCGGGGAGCACCGGCGAACACCGCGATCCCGCGAGGTCGTGATTGGTTGAAGGCGTCAGAACGAGGAGAGTGATTCTTGGTAGCGAATGAACGGTCGTTGGTCATTCTGAAGCCGGATGCCGTCCAGCGTGGCTTGATAGGAGCGATCCTGGCGCGGTACGAGCAGCGGGGCCTGCGGATCGCCGCCCTGAAGCTGGAGACTGTGTCACGGGAGACGGCCGCGAGGCACTATGCGGAGCACGAGGGCAAGCCATTCTATGAAGGGTTGGTCGAGTACATCACCTCTGCGCCATCCGTGCTACTGGTGCTCGAGGGTCCGGATGCGATCGCGATCACGCGCAAGACGAATGGCGCCACTCGACCAGCCGAGGCGGAGCCTGGAACCGTGCGCGCGGATTTTGGGCTGACGGTTGGACGGAACCTGGTTCATGCGTCGGACAGTGTCGAGAGCGCCGCTCGGGAAGTCGAGACGTTCTTCGGAGCGGGCGGCATCATCGACTACACGCGGGCGATCGATGCCTGGCTTGTCGAGGAGTAGGCTGCCGCGTTTCACGTGAAACATGGGTTGGACTCTGGTGACGCCTTGAGCCCAAAGACAATCTCGCTCCAGTTCGCGCGCACGGCGGTTGCCTGCGATCGCCAGGTCAACGCGAGGCAGATCGCGCCGGCTAGCCATGCAGCCGCCATCGCGAAACCTATCGGTGCACAACGAGGTGGGACAGCGCTCGCTCTTCAGAGGGGGCACGGGACCGTATGAAAACGAGGCCCTGCGAGTCACCGCGCGCATTGCACCAACCGGCAGCCATAGGACGAGCGATCCAGGAACAGACAAGAGC
>DASYVY010000221.1:0-7409 GCA_035936535.1 Thermomicrobiales bacterium
TAGCCGAACCTGTGCAGCACATCACGAATGCCGCGAATGACGTCCCGGATGCGGAGATCTTCGGCATCGATCTCCCGTTGCAGGACCTCGGCGAGTGCGTTGCGCTCCTTCTCCAGCGTGTCACGCAGGCGCAGGGAGCGCTGATGCACCTTGCGGGCCTTGGGGTCGGCAAAGGGGTGGTCGATCCGGCTCGCGAGGAGGGCGTCCAGGTCTGACGTGAGCGCACTGCGACGGGATTCGAGCTCGGCGATACGGGCGGAGGCACGTGCCGATTCCTTCTCGCGATGCTCGGCGGCGATCCGGTCGAGATCCGGAAGTTCCCGCCTTTCGACGTCCGCGATGAGCTTCGCCAGCTCTTCAGGCGATACCAGGGCCAGCGGGTCGGCAACCTCGGGCGCTGGTTCGATGAGCGCCGCCGGCACCGGGACCGAGATCTCATCGGGCAGGTAATCGACCGCACGATATTCCGAGAGGGTGACGAGTTTCCGGTCCCGGATCGCGAGGATGACACCGACGCCGCCGGTGCCCCGCCCCAGGTAGATGCCCCATCCTTCCTCCCGGGCGTGCAGGAGCGTTCCCGCGTGGGCCGCCCGCAGCACCCGTCGCAGGGCCTGGCGCCCCGGCTCGGGCCAGGGCGTAGCGCGAGACGAAGCGACCCGCGCCTGCTGGATCTCGTCCTCCAGGCGACGAATGTCGTGCTGAAGCGCCTGGATCCGGCGGTCGAGGCTCCGGAAGTCCTCGAACTGCTCGTCCAGCCGCTGGATCTCCTCCCGCCGGCCATCGAGCAGGCCCGCCAGCTCGCTCTCGATATCGAGGATGTCCGTTTCGATCATGCGGATGCGCTGGCTGGTCTGGTACTGGGCAAGGCTCCGCTGCAGCATCTGGCGGACACGGTCGCCGGTGGGGGGATCCCAAAGGTTGAGAACCGTGTTGTAGCGGATCGAGAACGCGGACTGCACCGGATGCAGGGCACCGGTGGCGATCGTCAGCATGTCCCGGAACGGGATCCACGGCGAATAGGGCATGACAACGTGTCCGAAGGCGTCCATTCCCCGCCGCCCGGCGCGCCCGGCCATCTGCTGGAACTCGTTCGGAATCAGGATGCGCCGGCGACGACCGTCCCATTTCGTCATGCGGCCGATAACAACGGTTCGCGCCGGCATGTTGACACCGAGCGCGAGTGTGTCGGTCGCGAACACGACGTGCATCAGACCCCTGCTGAACAGCACTTCGACGAGTTGCTTGAGGACCGGCAACAGCCCGGCGTGGTGAAAGCCAATCCCCTTCCGGGCAAGGCGGCAGATAACCTGGACCTGATCGAGGTCACGGTCCTCGGGCCGGAGGCTCGCGAGATACGTGTCGAGGATGTGCTCGATGTGCGTGATCTGGGCTGGATCGGTCAACGGCGGCCGCATCACCGACAACTGCTCTGCGTAGGCCTGGCAGTCGTTCCGGCTGAAAAGGAAATAGATCGCCGGAAGCAAGTCCTGCTCGTCCAGCGAGTCGACGATCTCCCGTGGCTGCGGCTCGTCCATCGTCCGGGTCTCGCGCCCCGCACCACGACGGCGACCAGGACCGCCGGCCGGACGCCGGAGTTCGCCACCGACCCGCGAGAAATCGCGGATGACCTTGCCGTGGTGATCGACCACCTTGGCAAGCTCGTTCTCGTGGAAGTAGTAGAGCGCGAGCGGCACCGGGCGCTCGTTGTGGGTGATCAATCGGATTGGCCGGTGTGTGCGGCTGATCCAGCCAGCGATCTCGTCGGCGTTGGAGACGGTCGCCGAAAGGCAGACGAGCTGGATGTGCTCCGGGCAGAGGATGATCGACTCTTCCCAGGTGGTCCCACGGTCGGGATCAGCCAGGTAGTGAATCTCGTCGAAGATGATGCAGTCGACGTCCTCGAGCTCCCAGGGACTCTGCAGGAGCATGTTGCGCAGGATCTCGGTGGTCATCACGATGATGCGGGCATCGCGATTCTCGGAGACATCTCCGGTCAAGAGGCCGACCTCACCGCCATAGACGGTGCGAAGGTCGCGGAACTTCTGGTTGGAGAGCGCCTTGATCGGCGCTGTGTAGAGCACACGTCCGGTGCCCCGCAACGCCTGGTAGATGCCGAACTCGGCGACGATCGTCTTGCCGGAGCCCGTGGGCGCGGCCACCATCACGGAGTCGCCATGGAGGAGGGTGCGAATCGCATCCCGTTGAAACGCATCCAGTGGAAACGGATACGAGACCGCGAACTGATCGATCGCCGCTTCGGTGAGGGCGTCGGAGGGCGCGGTCCAGCTCTCCGAGGATGACGGTTCCACGCCGTTCTCGGTCGGGACGTCGGCCAGCCCGGGTACGCCGTCACCGACGTCGGGTTGAACGGGTTGAAGGCCTTGGGACACGCGTTCAGTTCTCCTGATGTTGACTAGGGCAAGGAGCAGGCATCACGGTCGGACCATGTACCTCGTCACCATCCTCTGGTTCCCGCCTCGCCCTTGAAGGGGCCAACGATCGCATCCGTCACCCAACCACCGTAAAAGGTCCCGGGTTGCGGCCGCACCAGCTCGCCATCAACCGTGGCACGGCCCACCCGGCCCGGGTAGAACGCGATTGCGTGGGCGATGGCCTCGAATCCGGGTGATGGTTCCGGATAACACCACGCCACCGATTCGGCGCGCTTGCCGTTGACATCGAGCCCATAGTAGCGTGCGATACCCTTGAACTCGCAGAAGGACGTGTTCTGCTCGGCCTGGAGATATTCAAGGCGGACATCTTCCGGAGGAATGTAGTAAACGGGCGGGTGGCTGGTTTCAAGGACACGAATCGCTGATCTGGAGTCGGCGATCACCTCGCCATTGAATTCGATCACCACATGTTGCGACGACGGATCGAGGCGGGGCGGTCGCGGATAATCCCAGACGGATTCCTGACCGGGTTGAGGCTGGACAGGTATAACGGATTTGGATCTCATCGGTGTTTCCTCAGGCTCCTGGTTGGAGCGACGTCACATGCCTGAATGCGCAGTGTGCGTGCCCCGCCACGGGAATGGTGATAGTACAACCTGATACTACATCCGACGGACAGGGAGTGCGGGAACGATGCGGATCGGGATCAATGCCGCCCTGCTGGCCGCCGGAGGCGGCTACCGGCAGACGGGAATCAGCCGGTATATCGGTGAGTTGATCGATGCCCTGCAACCTCAACTCGGCGAGAGCGACAAGCTCGTGATGATGGGCCAGGCGGTACCAGCCATCGCATCGCGTCCTTCGCTGAGGATCGCCTGGGAGCAGACCGGTCTGCCGCTTTCCGGGGTAATGCACCGGATAGATGTGTTCCATGGTCCGCTGAATGTCCTGCCGCTGGCGATGCGACCGCCGAATGTGGTCACCATCCACGACCTGGCGTTCCTGAGATACCCCGAGCAGCTGCCGAAGGCCCGGCGGGCATACATGATCGCTGCAACCCGCCTCAGCGCTCGTCACGCGGACCGGATCATCGCGGTGTCGGAGAATACCGCCGATGATCTTGCGACCTGGCTCGGAGGGCTGAGCGATCGGGTCGTCGTGATATCGGAAGCCCCTTCGCCGCGGATCGCGCGGATGTCCGGAAGCTCGCTGGATGCCTTCCGGAAGCGTGCCGGAATCGATGGCCCGTATATCCTCGCGGTCGGAACGCTCGAGCCGCGCAAGAACCTGGACTTCTTCCTCAGGGTGTTCGCATGCGTCGCCGATCGCATTCCGCATCGGTTGGTGCTGGTCGGCCCGGAAGGCTGGATGACCGGACCATTCCACAGAACGCTTGATGAGCTCGACCTCGGAGATCGCGTCCGGTTGACGGGGTTCGTGTCCGATGCCGAGCTCGGGGGCTGGTACAGCGCCGCCGATGTCTTCGTTTTCCCTTCGATCTACGAGGGGTTCGGGTTGCCTGCGGTGGAGGCGATGACGTGCTGTGCGCCGATCCTGGCATCGGACGCATCATGTTTCCCCGATGTGATCGGCGACGCGGGCCTGCTCCTTCCGCCAACGGATCTGGAAGCATGGAGCGAGGCGCTGGTGCGAATCGTTACCGATCGCGATCTGAACAGGGAGATGCGGCGACGGTCATCCGAGCGCGGACATGCGTTCAGTTGGGAGCGGACGGCTGCCGGAACCCTGGCTGTCTACCGGGAGCTGGGCCCGTGACGCTCCAGCGCAAGGAGACCGTCGCGCGCATCGGAGAGTTCGCGCTGATCGACCGGCTCCGGGCGGTGCTTGTCTCCGGCCGCTCCCGGCTCGAGATTGGAATCGGCGACGATGCGGCGGTCTGGCATCCGGGTGCCGGAATGGCCAGTGTCATCACGACAGATGCGCTGGTGGAGAGAGTCCATTTCCGGCGCGACTGGACCGACTGGCGCAGCCTGGGGCACAAGGCACTGGCGGTGAACCTGTCCGATATCGCGGCAATGGGGGCCCGTCCGGTCCTGGCAACCGTGACGCTTGGAATCAAAGGGGAAGAATCCGTCGACGGCCTCGTTGCCATGTACGAGGGGATGGGTGAGCTGGCGCGCCTTCACGAAACCGAGGTGGCGGGCGGTGACATCGTGCGCAGCCCGGATACCATGTTCATCAGCGTGACGGTAATCGGTGAGGCGGAGCGTGGTCGGGTGCTGACTCGTTCCGGGGCGCGGATCGGTGACGCTATCCTGGTCAGCGGCACGATTGGCGCGAGCGCTGCCGGCCTGGCCCTGCTGGAAGGAGGGGACGACCGCCGGGCGATGTCGACCGCTCCACTGCTGATTGCGGCACACCTGCGGCCGAACCCGCGGATCGCCCTTGGCCAGATCCTGGCTGGAGCGGGGGTGACGGCCGCGATGGACCTGAGCGATGGCCTGCTTGGTGATCTGCCGAAGATCCTGTCCGCGAGTGGCGTCGCTGCCCAGCTCTGGACCGACCGCCTGCCGATCCTGCCGGCAATCCATGCCCTGTTTCCCGACCGTGCCACCGGGTTCGCCTTGCGGGGTGGCGAGGATTACGAGTTGCTGATGACGATAGCGGAGGCGGACGTGGAGCGGCTCAGCGCCGGCGCCGGCGATGTCGGCGCAACGCTCACGCGGATTGGCACGGTGACCGAGCGCGGGGCCGGCCGATCCAGCATCGATCTCGTCTACGGCGACGGGAGACGGGAGAGCGTCGGGGCGGGAGCATTCGACCACTTCGGGACGGCATTCAGAGCTGCTGACGAGAGGTAGCTTGGGGCGCTGGTTGCCGACGCGGGCTCGACATCGTTAATCAACTGCGAGTCATTCTCAGGTACTAAGAAATAGCACTTTATTCGTGCGAACACCGAACGTTGTTATGGCTGCACGACTTCTCGTGAAATCCCTTGACGTTGGACTCTCCGGCGATCATGATTATCCCGACGACATTGATCGGGATTGGATGTTCGGCCTGATGCCGGGCATCGATCGACAGGAAAGTCTCACGCCATGGCTCTTCCCTTCGACACTGCTACTGCAAGCCCGGACGCCACCCTGGCGGCCGACGCCGTGCTGGCGACACTGCGAAATCGTCGCAGTATCGGCAAGATGACGGGCGAGGTCCCGGATTCCCTCCTGATCCGCCAGATCATCGAAGCGGCAACGTGGGCGCCGAATCATCACCTCACCGAACCATGGCGGTTCTTCGTGCTGAAGGGCGATGCCCGTGGCGAGCTTGGCGAGGTCATGGCCAGCATCGCGGCGGCGCGGGAGTCGGACCCCGCCGCCGCACGCCAGGCAGCCGAGCGCGCAGTCACAAAACCGTTGCGGGCGCCGTATGTGATCGCCGTAGGCGTGGAGCCGTCACCGGATCCCTCGGTTCCACCGATTGAAGAGATCGCCGCCGGGAGCGCCGCCGTCCAGAACATGTTGCTGGCGGCTCACGCACTCGGTCTGGCAGCAATCTGGCGCTCGGGATGGATCGCCTTCGAGCCGGAAGTCCGCGAGTATTTTGGGATATCGCCCCGGGGCATGATGCTCGGCTTTGTCTACGTTGGCTATGCGGCTATGCAGCCCCCATTCCGGCAGCGCCGTTCGGTGGATGAGGTGACGGAATGGCGCGGTATCGCCTCCGGATAGGTCGGTAGCCAGCGATCTCCAGCGTTTCACGGTCTCAAGTTCCAGGGGCATAAGCCCAGCGCGGCGGAACGAGCTTGCTTCCCTTGAAGCACCACTCCATGACAGGAAAGGACACTCATGAGCATTGCGCGCAGGATGTCAAGTCGC
Source organism: Thermomicrobiales bacterium (assembly GCA_035936535.1). Lineage (GTDB taxonomy): Bacteria > Chloroflexota > Chloroflexia > Thermomicrobiales > UBA6265 > CADCWJ01. Next base: position 6,230 of record DASYVY010000221.1, read on the forward strand.
CGGACGGCGGTGAAGTTGGGTTCGGGCGGTCTGATCGCGGTAGCGGCACTCCCCGGCGCGACGGGCCCGATCCTCGCCAGTCAAGCGACGCCCGATGCCTCACCGGTGGCGAGTCCCGTCACTTCGCTGTTGGGCACACCCGGCGAGCTGGTCGTCTACTCCGGGCGCAACGAGGAGCTCATCGGCCCGGTGATCGCGATGGCGGAGGAAACCGCCGATTTCGCGATGGAAGTCCGCTACGGCCAGACGGCGGAGCTGGCGATCGCGCTGCTCGAAGAGGGCGAGGGCACGCCCGCGAGTCTGTACATTGCGCAGGACGCGGGAGCGCTGGGGCAGCTGGCGAACGAGGACCGTCTTGCTCCGTTGCCGCAAGAGATCCTGGATCGCGTCGATCCTCGATTCCGGTCCCCGGATGGTGTCTGGGTCGGCATCAGCGGCCGGGCACGCGTGCTCGTCTACAACACCGACACGCTGGCCGAAGGGGACCTGCCGGAATCGCTCCTCGACCTCACCGACGAGAGGTGGGCAGGGCAGATGGGCTGGGCCCCGGAGAATGGATCGTTCCAATCACATGTTACGGCGATGCGGCAGCTCCTTGGCGAAGAGGAGACGCGAGCGTGGCTGGAAGCGATGATCGCCAACGAGCCGGTCGTGTTCGAGGGCAACAGCCCGATCGTGCGGGCGGTCGCGGCCGGCGAGATTTCGGTTGGCCTGGTCAACCATTACTACAAGTGGGAGATCCAGAAGGAAGAAGGCACCGAGCTGCCGGTCGAGAACTACTACTTCCCGGGAGGTGACGTTGGATCGCTCGTCAATGTCGCGGGGGTCGCGATCCTGAAGGACTCCCCCAACCAGGAGGCGGCACTGGCAATGGTCGATTACCTGACCCAGCGCGAAGCCCAGGCCTACTTTGCCGAGGCGACCTCGGAGTACCCCCTGATCGAAGGCGTCGAGCCGATGGAGGAGCTGGTTCCGCTCGATGAGATCGAGTCCCCGGACATTGACCTTTCGGATCTGGCGGATCTCGAAGGTACCCTTGAGCTCCTGACCGAGGTGGGGGCCCTGTGATCCCGACCGGTCCATCGTCCTCCGCGTCGTGATGCTCAAGAGCTCGGCGTCTGTCCACCCGTGGTCAGGCTGGAAAGCGTCGGCGGGTCGGGATCGGATTCGATCCCGGCCG
>DASYVY010000222.1:0-1603 GCA_035936535.1 Thermomicrobiales bacterium
CTGTAGGCCAATCCGCGCTTCCGCTGCGTCAACGTGAGAAACCAGCGTACGTTCCAATGGAAGCGGCTGAATCCAGAGCGGATTTATGAGCTCTCGGACTTCTGGCGCTCCAGGCCCTCGATCTTCGCCAGCATCCCCGGCGTGCGCAGTCCGTCGGCGACGGCGTCGTACATGCCCTCGAGCTTGCGGTTGACGGTCCGGAGATCCAGCTGGACACCTCTATCAACCTCGCCGGATCGACCGATCAGTGATTCACTCGGCCTCGGCGGCAGATGGAGGCAGGGATGGCGAGGCAGCCCGGACTGTTCGACGTGGACGACCGGCTGCGACGGCTGAGCGACATCGGCGATCAGCTCGAGGCCTTCTCCGCCGTGGTCGACTTCGAGATGTTCCGGCCGGAGCTCGACGTAGCGCTGAACTACAGTGACGGCGCCAGGGGCGGGCGACCGCCGTTCGACCCGGTCCTGATGTTCAAGATCCTGGTCATCCAGGCGCAGAACAATCTGTCGGATGACCGGACGGAGTTCCTGATCAATGACCGTCTGTCATTCATGCGCATCCTGGGGCTCGGCCTGAGCGACAGGGTTCCGGCCGGACCATCTGGGCCTTCCGCGAGCGGCTGACAAAGGCGGGTGCGATAGAGGCGCTGTTCACCCGCTTTGACCGTGCGATCCGCGAGGCTGGTTACATTCCGATGTCGGGCCAGATCATCGACGCCAGCCTCGTCCCGGCGCCGAAGCAGCGCAACACGGCGGCCGAGAAGGCGGCCATCCGGGACGGGGGCATCCCCGAGAACTGGCAGGACAAGCCGGCGAAGCTGCGCCAGAAGGACCGCGATGCGCGCTGGACGCTCGTCTTTGGCAAGGCACGCGAGCGCGAGGACGGGACCCGTCACGCCGACATCGCGATCCCCGTCTTCGGCTACAAGTCTCACGCCAGCATCGACCGGCGTCACGGCTTCATTCGGCTCTGGGAGGTGACCGACGCCGCGGCCCATGACGGCCGCATGCTGCGGCGGGGGCTGCTCGACGGGACGAACACCGGAACGACCGTCTGGGCTGACAGCGCCTACCGCTCGAAGGCGAACGAGACGTTCATGGAGCGGCAGGGCTTCCGCAGCCAGGTCCACCATCGCAAGCCGAAGGGCCGGCCGATGGCGCCGCACATCCGGCGCGGCAATGCCCGACGCTCGAAGGTGCGCGCCGCCATCGAGCATGTCTTCGCGCAGCAGAAGGGGCCAATGGCCCTCACGATCCGCACCATCGGGATCGCCCGGGCGAAGGCGAAGATCGGCCTCGCCAACCTCACCTACAACATCCGGCGGCTGGTCTTCCTCGGGCGGCGACACGGCTGCGCCTGACAGAATGGAAAAGCGGAAGGAGGACACGCGGCCTGAACCCGCGGTCCCGCGACCCCTCGCTCATCCCCATCCGCCCTGAATACGCCCCTCGCCGGAACCGAAACCCGGTTGATAGAGGTCCTCAGCTCACGTCCGAGGACCAGGGAGGCACTGTGGAGATCCACCCGAACGTGGCGGAGCTCTATCGTCGGAAGGTCGCGGAGCTGCAGACGCTGCTTTCGGACGAAAGCACCAGGTCTCAGG
>DASYVY010000223.1:0-8903 GCA_035936535.1 Thermomicrobiales bacterium
CATCTCCCGGCGGGCATCGTAATACTCGCCCATGAGCAGGTCGGCGTAGCGAATTGGACCGGTGGTCGCTCGCCAGCCGGCATCGGTGGCGATGATCTCGGAGGAGCCATCTGCGTAGTCGATGTGCAACTGCATGAGCAGTTGGGGTGTCGTCCCGTAGTGACGGCTCTGCCGTTGCCACCCGACGTATCCGCAGAACCAGCCGGGGGCAACCCAACCCCCGAGGACGTTGTCGCCCTCGACCAATCTCCCGGTCACATCGTAGGTCTGGAATTGCTGCCGTTTGGTGTAATCGGTCCATCCCGGAGCCAGCACCTGGTCACCGACGACCTCGCCGTTGAGGCTGGCCTCGTACACTCCCCTGGCGGTGGCGTAGAGCCGGGCAGAGGTGACCTTGCCCGTGACCGTGAAGGCGCGGCGGAACAGCGGTGCCGGGATCAGCGCGTCAAGCTCGGCTGTTTCGGGGATGTCCGTGTCCGGAATGAGGCCGGGGAGTGACAACCAGCGGGCTTTCCAGTGCGCGGGCTGCAACAAGCCCGCTTCCCAATGGGCGGCCTCGCTCCAGGCGGAAGGCACATCATCCTGATTCCAGGATCGCACCTTCCACCAGGCTCGCTGCCGAACGAGCAGGGGAGTGCCGGCGTAGACGATCTGGGCCGTCTGGTCGCTTTCGACCCGACCGCTGTCCCAGAGGTCGCCCTCATCCCGGTCGAGCATCGCGCGCTCGGACGACACAAGGATGCGGTAGGCACGCTGCGCCTGATTGCGCTCACCAGATGCCACGATCCATGACAGCCGCGGTCGGTCGACCACGATTCCGATCGGATCGTCAAGGTACTCAACCCGCAGACGTGAAACGTGAAGGCCGGTCCCGCTCATCAGCACTTGCACCTGCACTTTCCCGAGTCCCGATCCGTGTATCCATCGATTCCCCTCCCTCGTCGCCGCATGCGCCATCGTCGGCGGCCCGGTCGGGCTCGTCAACATGGGAACGGGACTGCGCTGATGACCCGCACCCCTGGAACGCCTGGTTCCTGATGCCAGCGGCAGCCGACCACCACCCGGAATGCTTGTGGCGCCTGGAATGTGCTCCCGTCATCCATCCATGCGTCGATCGATCTCAGCGGCGTCGATGGGCAACCCCAACATGCAGAGCTTCGATGCGAGTCAGGGGCTGCTGTGGTGTTGCTGGCACCGGGAGGAGCGTCGGGAGAGACACCGGCGGCTGGGCCGGGCGATGACGGTGTCCGGACGCCCGGCGATGCCCCGCCCCGGAACCGTTTTTTCACGCTCGCTTATCTCGTATTTGTCCCGGCTTCGCACTATGCTGGTCATGGATCCGATCGACAACGGAACTGGACATCACAGGACCATCCACGCTCCGGAATCGGACTGTTCAACTCAGGAAATGCAGACCGGGTGGGTGCTGCATTTTCAATCGTCAGGGGGAGGCAGAACCTTCGATGCAGACGCGCCTTCGACGGGCAGAAGGGGAGCGATGGCTCCTGCGCCCCATATATGTGATTGTCATTCTCAGCCTCCTGATCGGCACACTGGGACCGTCAAGCCTCTTCCGACCCAGTGACGCCGCGGCGGCTCCGGCGCTCTATCCCGACCTCAAGACAACGAGACCATCGGGCCTGTACTTCGATCGGGTCACGATGAGCGACGGTCTTTCGCATTATGTCCTGCGGTTCTCGAACACGGTCTGGAACGATGGCGAAGGCCGCCTGGAACTCCAGGGGGATCCACGGCCGGACGGCAGCAGCAAGGTCTACCAGAACGTCTACGACTCTCCCTCGGGCGGGACGCGCGTCTCCCAGCGGCATGTAAGCTCCGACATCGTCTATCACCCCAGTCATTACCACTATCACTTCCAAGGATTTGCCTCGTACCTGATGCTGAAGCGGGATGCCGCCGGCATTTATCAGGCAACCACCAAAAAGGGCACCAAGACCGGTTTCTGCATCATGGACTCCAGCCGCATCTCCTCGCGCGGTTCGTCCTACGCAAAGTACACCTCCTGCAACGGAAGCCTTCAGGGAATCTCCGTGGGTTGGGGCGATCTCTATCAGGGATCGCTGCCCGAGCAGTGGATCGACCTTGGCACCACCCGACTGGCCGACGGGTATTACGCGATCCAGTCGACGGCCGATCCCCTCAACAAGCTCAGCGAGGGTGGCCGCGACGGCAACAACGTCGGAACCACCTATTTCAGGGTAAGCAGCGGGACGATCACAATCGGATCAGGTCCGGCGCCGGCCCCAACCCCGGTGGTGACCAATCCTTCCGGCACGATGAACCCCTCGTTCAGCGGGTCTGCTCTCGCGCCGACTCGCAGCTGGGGCACGAGCAATGGCTCCGGCTCCCCATACGTCCGTGACAACCAATGGTCGACCTCCTGGTATACGGTGTCCAACCACTCGTCAGGCAGTTTCACCATCGATTACGGGCAGGTTCGGCAACTGACCGGTGTCCGCTGGGGGTTCAACGCAGCCGGGCTTGCCGACCAGTTCACCGTCGATACGTCGTCGGACGGGCAAACCTGGTCGCGGGTCGGAACGTTCGGCAACGGCCAGAAGTTCACCTGGTATGGCATTGCCCTCGGCCGGCAGGGACGGTACGTTCGAGTCACCTTCACTAACCCCAACGGTGATCCCAAGATCGGGTATATGGCGGAAATCCAACTCTGGGGAACAGCCGCGACGACGACACCGACGCCCACTCCGACGCCGACATCTGGCGTCACGAACCCTCCCGGTACCCTCAATCCGACCTTCGACGGGTCCCGGGCGACGATCACCGGCAGCTCCGACAGCCCAACGACGGGGACCGCCAGGCGCGCCCATGACAGCGACACGAACACCAGCTGGTACGTGGGCGGGTCGCCATCGAGCGCGACTTTGACGGTCGATCTGGGAGCGAACTATGACGTGTCGGGAGTGAAGTGGAAGTTCTACCGGGTGGTGTATGGTGACCAGTTCACGGTCACGGCGCAGAGTGCCACAGGAACTCGGCGCTCGCTCGGGCAGTTCGGGAATGCGCCGACAGCGCAAACCTTCTACGGGGTAGCTACGACAGAGGCGGTCTCCGCCCGGTACATCATCATCAACTTCACCAACGTCAATGCCGATGTCTATCTGGGCTCGATCTCGGAACTGGAGGTCTGGACCCGGTCGTCTAGTTCGTCGTCACTGTCGGCGGCCGGTGTGATCGCGACCTCGACACCATCTCCGACGGTCTCTCCGACATTCACGCCATCACCGACGTCGGAGCCGACCGCCACGGCGACCCCGAACTTCACAGCAACACCGACGGTTGAACCGACGGCAACTGCCGTCCCGACCGAGGAGCCGACCGAGCCGCTCGTGACCGGGGTCGGCTATATCGTCAACGACGGCAACGGCGCCAACTGCCGGCCCGGCCCCAGCCAGGATGAGCCGCCGATCACCGTGCTCGCCGACGGCACCGAGGTCACGACCCTCGGCGATCCAGTCGACGGCTGGCAACCGGTCCTGTGCGTCGATCAGGAGGGCACCGAGCAGCGCGGCTATGTCTTCGCCGAGTACATCTCCCCGAGTCCCCCGGCAGCCACCGAGGTCGCGACGGCACCTGGCGAGGACGCGCCAGCCACCGAGGAGGGGGCACCGACGGAGGAGCTGGCGGTCACCGAGGCAGCGACAGTCGGACCCTATGAGGTGGCCGGCATCGACGACAGCGAGAGCAGCGGCACGGCCTCCCGGGTCGTCGATGGCGACCCCGCCACGACCTGGCAGGTGAGCCCGGCGGCGTCGCCCGACGAGAGCTGGCTGCTGCTCGATCTGGGCGCGGTGGTCCCGGTGGAGCGGGTCAGCATCGAGCTGGGCTATGGCGGATCGCTGCCGCCGTTCGAGCTGTGGCTGTCGGAGGACGGATCGAACTGGTGGAACGTGGCCCAGCGCAATGGCTGGGAGTTCGCCCCTGGCGTCGAGTACGAGGTCTCCGTCGATGCCTGGACGCGGTACGTGATGGTCGTCGTGCCGGACGTCGCGGGTCTGGATACGGTCGGCGGGATCGGCGAGGTCCGGGTCTGGCCGGCGGTCGAGGCCGGGTCGCTGGCGGGCGTGGGGTCGCTGGTGACGCCGGAGCCGGACCCCGACCCGACGAGCGCGCCGGTCGAGGACACCCCGACCGAGGCCTCGGAGGCCGGGGTCGAGACGATCGTGGCGGCGACCGAGGAAATGGAACCGGACATCCCCGAGACGATCGAAGCGACGATTTCGGATGAATCGGACCTTGGAGGCGAGTCAGACGCCACAACGGAAGAGACCCCGACACCCGAAAACTGAGCCGGCAATCGCCGAAACGTGAACCGCCCGTAACGACACCCCGTGGCAGCATTGTTGTCACGGGGTGTCGTGCGTGCGGGATCGGCAAACATGGTCCAGTCCTTGCTCAGGTCCGGGTTCGACACGTGATCAACGCCCCCGTAACACGGCTGGTTCCGGTCGTGGCAAGCGTTGGGGGCACTACGGTGCCATAATATGAGCCGAGCACACCATGGCCGGACAAACCGGAGACTCCTGAAGACCGTACGAGCAACGTGCCAGAGGAGCTTGGGAGCACCGCATGTCGACCAGAATCGAGGAACTTGTCGAACTTGCTGACGTGCTGCAGCAACCCATCTGGACGGTGCGCCCCGATGGCACCGTCGACTACGCCAACGCATTCTGGCGAGCCTATACCGGTCTCGATCAGGCGGCGATCGCCAGCCATGGATGGGCGTCCGCGGTTCATTCGGACGATCTCCCCGTCATCGCCGACCGGTGGAACGAGGCGTCGGATTCGGGCCAGCCGTACGAGACCGAATACCGGTTTCGTGACGCGGACGGCCTCTATCGCTGGCATGTTGCCCGGGTGGCCCCGCTCCGGAGTCCGGACGGCTCGATCCTGCGATGGGTCGGAATCGCGATCGACATCGACGACCGGCGCCAGGCGGAGGAGGATTTGCGCGCCAGCGAGGCCCGGTATCGTGATGTCGTCGATTACGCCGACGACATCGTCTACACGCTGAACCCCGATGGTCTCCTGATCGCCATCAACCCGGCAGTCCGGGGAGTTCTTGGCTACACACCGGAAGAACTGATCGGCACCTCGATCGAGAGCATCATTGCCCCTGATGAAGTCGCGATCAGTCGGGGAAAGTTCCATGAGAAGCTAACGGGAGATCATCGCAGCTCCTACGAGCTCGACGTGATTGCCAAGGATGGCCGCCGCGTCACGCTGGACATCAACAACCGGCTGGTCATGCCGGAAGATCGCCCGGTCGTGATCCACGGCATTGCCCGTGATATCAGCCGGCGGCGCGAGCGAACGCGGCAGGCGGAGCTCGGTGCGGCGATCGGCGCAGCGCTGGCTGCACGCCAACCGATGGCGAAACGGTTGGAACGATGCGCGGAGGCCATGGTCGCCCATCTTGACGCCTCGTTCGCCCGGATCTGGACGGTGGCCGAAGGCGACCCGACGACATTGGTGCTGCAAGCGAGTGCGGGCTTGTATACGCACATAGATGGACAGCACGGCACCATCCCGGTCGGGAGCCTGAAGATCGGCCGCATTGCCGCCGAACGTCGTCCTCACCTGACGAACAGCGTGGTTGGGGATCCCGAGGTTCACGATCAGGAGTGGGCACGCCAGAACGGGATGGTCGCGTTTGCCGGGTATCCATTGCTGGTCGGTGACCGCCTGGTTGGGGTTGCCGCGATGTTCGCACGTCACCCTCTCGGTGAGACGACGTTGGCGGTACTGAACGCAGTCGTCGACACGATCGCGTTGGGAATCGACCGGGATCGTGTAGAAGCCTCCCGGGAACAGGTACTGGAACGGGAGCAGGCCGCCCGAAGGTCAGCGGAGGCTGCCGAGATCCGGTACCGTGGCCTGTTCGAGGGGGTCGCCGACGCCATCCTGGTCGCCGACGAGCATCGCCGCTACAAGGACGCAAACGTCGCCGCGACGACCCTGCTCGGCTACGGACGGGACGAGTTGCTTCAGCTGCGAGTGGAAGACGTCGTTGCAAACGGTCCCGTCTGGACCAGGGAGGAGTATGACCGGTTCGTCGCCGGAGGTCAGTGGCAAGGAGAGTTGACGCTCCGTCGAAAAGACGGCACGACGCTTCCGGTCGAAGCGAGGGCCACCATTGTTGACCTTCCGGAGGGACCCGTCTTTTTGTCAGCAATCCGGGATACCACCCAGCGGATGCAGCTCGAGCTCCTGCAACGGGACTTCCTCGCGATGGTCACGCACGATCTGAGGAGCCCACTCACAGCCCTCAGGGGCTGGGCCCAGATGCTTCAACGGCGTGGCTCGCCGGACGATCGCTCCCAGCACCTGGTGGCGCGAATACTGGGCCAGACGGATCAGATGGAGCGCCTTATCAGCGACCTTGCGGATCTGGTTCGGCTGGAAGCGGGGCAACTCCCGCTTCGGCACGAAATGCTGGACCTTGCGGAAGTGGCCCGCGAGCAAGCGCACATCGTGCAGGAACAGGCGGAGGACCACACGATTCGGGTGATCGCGAGCGATAGACCAGTCGTTGGTGCCTGGGATCGGCGACGACTGGGGCAGGTGTTCCAGAACCTGTTGACGAACGCCGTCAAGTACAGCCCCGACGGCGGGACAGTGCTGGTACGCATAGAAGCCGTGGACGGCGAGGCACGGATCGAGGTGGCAGACAAGGGCGTCGGGATTCCGCCAGACCACCTTTCGCGACTGTTCGAACGCTTCTACCGGGCCGATGCTACCGGCGCCGGCGGTCTTGGCCTGGGTCTGCACATCTCCCAAATGCTGGTCCAGGCGCACCATGGGAGGATCTGGGTATCGTCCATGCCAGGACAGGGCAGCACCTTCTCCGTCGCCTTGCCAATGAACCTTCCGGAAGCAGTGGCGTCCCCATCGCCATGCTGATCAGTCACGGCGCTGCGTCGCGAATCACGGCATAACGATCGATGCTCTCGAAGCTGTCGTTCTTGATGATGTAGTCGCGGAACGTTCCCTCGTGGACCATCCCCGCTCGTTGCATCACCTTTGCCGAAGCGGGGTTTCGACTCATGCACTCCGCATCGATCCGGTGCAGGCCGAGGTCTTCGAAACCAAACGCAACTGCATGGCGCACTGCTTCGGAGGTGTAACCCTGGCCCCAGAAGGGCACTCCAAGCCAATAGCCCAGCGTTCCTCGCCGGTGCGCCATCACCACGCCCATCCCAATCGCGCCGAGCAGCAGATCGTCCTGGTGCCGCGTGATCGCCCACGTCCAGCTCGTTCCCTCTCTGGCCGCTTGCGCGTGACCTGTGATCCAGGCCGCGGCGGCACCCTCCGGATACGGATAGGGGATATTGAGCGTCGTGTCGGCGATGTCGGGAACGGCCAGCAACTCGTGTACCCGGTCGGCATCCGTCATGTCGAAGGGGCGCAGCCGCAATCGGGCTGTCGTCAATCGTGGAATCACCGTCATCGTGGTCGTTCCTCACACCATGTCACGCTCTGGCGGGTCGCTGATTACTCACCGTTCCTCCGGCTCGGGAAGCGACGCCGATAGCGCCCCATCCGCCGCATCCCGTCCACCACGATGGTTCGCGCTGTGGACTTGATCTTGCTTCGCGATACAGTAAATAAATATTGGTCATCTCGATTGACGTGACGCCTGCAAGCGTACTGGCGTATCGACAGAGGACAAGGTTCGGGGCACGGCCGATTGGTGGCAGGCCTCCTAGCTCGTCTCGGTCAACCGGTGCATCCCGGCATAGGAAACTGCCGCTGCTCCCTGGTCTAGGCCGCACGCAGGCGGCACCGCGGTAAGGAGGGACATCATGAATCAACAACGATCCCCATCGGACATTGTGCAACGCGTCATTGCGTGGGTGAAAGCCCGCATGCAACCCGGCGATACCCCGGGCACCTCTTCCGGTTCCGGGTCAGGCGAATCAGGAGGTCTCGCCTCGGTCCGCTCAATGGCATCGCAGATCCTCGGGCGCCTCAAGGGTGCCGCCGGCGAAGTGAGAACCCGGGGCAAGGAGGCGTTCACCGAACTGCAACGCCGGCGAAAGGAGCAATCCGACTCCTCTTCCTCCGGCGAGAGTCCATCCTCCACGGCCACGGTCGAACCCACCGGTGTCTCGTCATCGGCTTCCGGTCAGACCGGAGGCGATACTCCCCCGCAACCGTCTGGCCCAACGGAAAGTGATGCCCCGGCCGTGGAAAGCGCCGGTCCGTCGGAGCCTGGATCGTCGGCCAATCCTTCGTCCATAGCGTGGGCATCCACCGCGGGGGTGATCGACACCGACCTGATCACGCCCTCCAGTTTTGTCGGGGCCGAGAAGGGATCGGCATCCGCCGCCGCTCAGCAGACCGATCCTGAAGCCGGTCCCGCCGAACGGGCCGCCGAAACTGATGTGGACGTCACCGCGCAGGTTGCCGGTAACGCAGAGGAAGGGACCCGCAACGAAGCCGCCGCGGACGCCGAGCGGGCAACCACCAACACGCCCATGCCAGAAACGTTCCCGCAGGCTGATGACGATCCGATCGGAGGGCCGGAGGACCGCACGCCCGGAACCCGTTCCGCAACGGCCTCGACCGAGCCGTACGCCTTTGGCCCGTCGGACGACCAGGGATCGGGCGGCCGTGACGACGCGGCCGCGCCAAGAGAGCCGAGTGAGCCGGGAGAAGGATCGTTTGGGTCCGATCGCGAACGACCGTCGGCGTCCGCTGCCGTGACGGTCGAGCACCGACCGCCCAGCACCGGGGAAGGCAACGAAAGCAACACCCGGATGCCATCGTCAGCGCCATCGGAGAGCAGCGCTGGCAGTGGGATGGACGAGGCTTCAACCTCTGCTTCCGCGCCGGTCGGCGATGACGGCCTGCCGATCTAC
>DASYVY010000224.1:0-3949 GCA_035936535.1 Thermomicrobiales bacterium
GCCAAGCGGCGATCCGTGCACGCCGAACGTACCCGCCTTGTTGGGGGAACCGAATCCGATCACGGTGCGGCCGACGATGAGGCTTGGCTGCTCCGTTTCCGATTTCGCCTGGTCGACGGCGGTGCGCACAGCGTCCGTGTCCAAGCCGTCGATCTCCTGGACGTGCCAGCCGAGCGCCCGGAACCGGGCGGCGACATCCTCGTGCATGGAGACATCGGCCGACGCCGCGAGCGTGATGTGGTTCTGATCGTACAGGTGGATCAGCTTGCCCAATTTGAGGTGTCCGGCGATGGCGGCTGCCTCGAACGCTACCCCTTCCATCACGTCACCATCGGAAACGATGCCGTAGGTATAGTGGTCGACGATCTCGTGGCCTGGCCGGTTGAAGGTCGCGGCCAGATACGCCTCGGCGATGGCGAGGCCGACACCATTGGCGAACCCCTGGCCAAGCGGCCCGGTCGTCACCTCAACACCTGGAGTGTGCAACCGCTCCGGATGACCCGGAGTCTTCGACCCGAGTTGCCGGAACGCCTTGACGTCATCCAACGACAGGTCGTACCCGGTCAGGTGGAGCAGCGAGTACAGCAGCATCGAGCCATGACCGGCGGACAGGACGAAGCGGTCACGATCCGGCCATTGAGGATCGCGCGGGTTGTGCTTGAGAAACTCCTGCCAGACGACGTACGCCATGGGCGCGGCGCCAAGCGGCAGGCCGGGATGCCCATTTTCTGCCATCTCGATCGCATCCATGGACAGGGTGCGGATCGCGTTGATGGCTTGGGTTTCGATTGACGTATTACGCTGTGCGGCAACTGCCACGGGCGTTCTCCTTTGATGTGTTGGTGCCGGGTCGGTGACGACTCCAGCGACATACCGACAGAACCAGGCGCATCGGGCGCTCGAATGTCGAATATGGCCGTGGTCGCGAAGGCGGGTTTGGCCCCCTGCCCGGCCCGGTCGAGTGATTCCAAGTATCCCACGTCAGTCCACCCTGACCCGCACCGGGCGACCATCGTGAATGCGTTGGTCGGGACCGTACCGCCTTAGGGAGCGGCCGGGACTGGCCTGGTGGGATGGCTAAACCGGCGGCCAAGCGTTTCCAGCATGTGGAGCACGATCCCGGCGGCAAGGGGAAGCCATAACTCGCCTACCCGGCAGAGCAGCGTTGCGCCGATCGCGGCGGCGGGAGGTACTCCCAGGCGCTGCAACGCAACGGCCATGCTCACCTCAACGAACCCGATTCCCTGGAAAATGGGGGCGACGAGCAGGAACACCATGCCGACCACGTAGGCCATCAATGGCACCAGCAGATCGGTATCGTGCCCAACGGCCCGCAGCGCGAAGAAGAGCATGAGCACACCGCCGAGCTTGGTCGCCAGCATCAGCCCGAATGGCCCGACCATCGACGAATAGGAGAGATTGTGCTGTCGAAGCTGCGCCATGAAGCGGAGTCCCCGGCGCGGCACACGACGAATCAACCAAGCGGGTGGCTTCGACCGTCGGAGCGCGAGGGCAAGGCCCCCAGCCATGGCAGCCACGAGCAGCACCAGCCCTGCGGTACCGGCGACAAGGAGCGCATTCGGGCGCTGCACGAAGAGCACGGGCAGGAGCAGGGTCAGGAAGGCGATGTTGCTCATCACGCTCTTGATCGACACGGTCAACAGGGCATCCGCCGGGCGGACACCACGTTGACGGAGATTATGAATGAACACCAGCATCGAGGACGGGCCACCGACAGGTGTTACGGTGCCCACCACCACGCGCTGGAGGTGAACCCCCATTAGCGGCACGATCCGGATCCGGTGCCCTAACCCGGCAAGCAGCTGCCGGTACGTCAGGGCGATCAGGGACAGGATGAGCACCTCAAGCACAACCAGCGCGGCGATCCAGCCACGCTCGGCGCCGAGCGCAAGATCGCGGATGCGGCCAAGTTCGGCACGCTGGTTCATGCCGAAGTACACGGCGGAACCAAGGACGATCACGAGCCAGATATAGGCCCCGTAGGAACGAAGCGCGGATGTAACTGGAGTGATGAGTCGCACGTTGGAAATGTTCCAGTCCAGTGGGTGACACAATGCGGATAAAGAAACCGCCCACCCCTACGATCTGACCGCCCGTATAAGCCTGACGGACAAACCCTCTTGCTTCATCAACGGACGCATAAGTCGTGCCGGGAAGGGACCGCTTTTTGGGATGACGCCGGCCGGATGCGAGGACACGATTGCGCAGCGCGACGTCGCCGTTCAGGACGAGAGAGATGGAGCCTCCAGCCGCTGATGATCCTCGACCGGCCGGATCACGACCAGCGCGATGATGATCACGATCATGAGTGCCGCCACCGCCGCGGGCCGCCCCCATCCCAGGCCATCAACGATCAACGCCCAGCCAAGGGGCCCGATGATCGCCGCGAATCGGCCCACCATGGAATAGATTCCGTAGAACTGCCCCAACCGTTCCGGCGGGGTAAGGCGCAACATGAAAGGTCGATCCGCGGTCCAGAGTCCACCAAGGGCGACCCCCGCCAGCACGGCAGCCGGCCAGAACAGGGTCCGCGGGATGCCGAACGTCGGGATCGCGGCAAACGATCCCAGAGCGACGAGCCAGCACACGAGCACGATCAAGAGCGTGCGCTTCGGTCCGATCGGGTCGACGATCCGGCCGAGCAGCAGCGCACCGGAGATGGCGCCGAGAATACCGGCGAGGAGCACGAGTTGCGTCTGTGCTTCCGAGAAGCCCATCTCGCGCGTGGCGTAGATGCCCATCACCGCAATCGCGGTGTTGGCGGCGTCCGCATAGAGCACATGGCTGACAAGGAACCGGCGGAGCGCGGGGTAATGCCTGAGCATGCCAAAGCCCTCCCGAACGCGCCCCAGCCGGATCCCGGATCCCGCGTCCGGATCCGACACTGCCGGGATGCGCGGCCGCTCGCGAACGAACAGGAAACAGGGGATGGCAAGGAGGAGGAATGCGGCGGCCGTCGCCCGGAAGATCAGCACATCCTCACCGGGACGCACCGCCAGCACGGTGGCACCGATTCCAAGCCCGATCAGCGACCCCAGATACCCAAGACCGACGCCCAGGCTTCCCACCCGGCCCCGGTTCTGCGGCGTGCTCACCGACGGCAGGAGCGTGTCATAGAACAGGAGACCCGCCTGGTAGAGCACGTTTGCGCCGATGAATAGCGCCAGGGAGACATACAACCCGCCCAGACCGAGCAGGGCCGTGAGCAGGCAGCAGCCGAGTGTCGTGGCCATCAGGAACGGCAATCGCCGGGGCACCTGGTCGGACAGCACACCGATGAGGGGCGCGAGAACGAGGATCCCGGCCATCGAGATGCTGGTGGCCACGGTGAAATGGGCGTCGCGTCCCCCCTGATCGTTGACCACCCAAAGTGAGAAGTACAGCGACAGGATGTTCAGCGAGAAGATCGTGTTTGCGAGGTCGTAGAGAATCCACGACCACGTCGAACGCCGGGTGGGCTGGAAGGCTGACGAGGGGTCGGCTAGTGCGTCGTCGACGCCAAGGGCAATCACCGGATTACCGCTGTGGGTACCGTCACGACACTGTCTCGATCCCCGCCAAGCCATCGATCGCATCGTCCCGCAGTACCGCATGGACGCCGCGAACGCCGTTGACGATCTGCGTGATCCGGAGATCAACCGCGACACTTGCCAAGGCCAGAGCATTGGCTCGGGTGATCGCGAACTGGCGACCGAACAGATCCAGCATCCCATCCAGCGCCCGGATAGCCGCCGCGTCGAGGTGCTCGTCGAACCCGAATGAAATCCAGGAATCGGGTGTACGGGCCAGCGGTGCCGTCAGGATGAACTCGTCGCTCAGGTCGAACGTGAGCAGGGCCGAGTCCATCGGGCATTCGATCCCCGTCCCGGAGACCTCCCCATCGCCCTGCGCAGCGTGACCGTCCCCGACCGAGAACAGCGCACCGTCA
>DASYVY010000225.1:0-1504 GCA_035936535.1 Thermomicrobiales bacterium
GATCGGGCAAATGCACGGCCACCTGACGCCCTCGCTCGAGTCCGCGGGATTCCCCTCGAATCTTCTCGAAGCTTTGGAGGCAGACGTGGATGAGCGTCGATTCTATAACGTCGAGGCCTCACCCAATGGGTTCACGAGCTGGCTTAATGACCTGGAAGATTTGGCGCCTTCCTGGCTCGCCAACAACCGGGGATTCGCCGTGCTTGTCCCGATCGAGGAGGGGATCCTGCCACAAGTGAAGATCACGGTGGACTGTGACATTTGAGACACCTGGATAGGGGAGGAGGCAGGAGATGCGATGCCATGCGTTCCGTGAAAACGATGCGTTCATCCTGTGCGCGGAGGACGTCCCGCCAGCACTGACATCGGTAGTGGAAGGGGCGTACTTCCAGCAGGAGGGGGACCGCTTCGTCAAGCGATTTTCCTCATCGGTCGAGGACCAGGATCAGGTCGCAAGGAACTTCCCCCGGCTGGCACCAGCGATGTTTGCCGGCCAGGATGCGGACTGGGAAGCCGCGCTCATGACCTTTGCCGACTGCTGCGCGGACGCCGGGATCGAATGGTACGTCACCGGAAGCGCCTGCGATGCCGTCCGCGGCGTTCCGATCACACCGCATGATCTGGATCTCGTCATCCATACCGGGGATTTCTGGCGAGCGAGGGATGCCTTCCGTCCCGAAATGGTAGAGCCGTTCGTCGACAACAGTGGGACGTGGGTCGTTCGGTACTTTGGACGCATCTGCCTTGCGAATGTCCAGGTGGATGTTGTTGCCGACCCGTCGCGGGACGCGGACGCACACCACTATGAGACCGTGGAATGGCACGGCTCCCGCATCAAGGTCGAGCCGTTCGAGGTCCGGCATCGCACTGAGATCGAGCGCGGCCGGCATGACCGCATCGCCGCCTTTGACGCCTTCCTTCGCGAGAACCCGGACAGAGCTACAGCAGGGTCTTGAGTTTCGCGAAGTCGATGTTGCCGCCGCTGAGGATAGTGACGACGTTGCTACCCTGCGGGACGTCCGCCTTGCCGGTCAGCAGCGCCGCGGTGGACGCGGCTCCCGCCGGCTCGACGAGGACCTTGGCGCGGGAGAGGATCAGCTTCAGCGCTTCCACGATGTCGTCATCGGTCACGAGCACGACATCGTCCACGTAGTGCTCGATGATCGCCTGCGTCAGCTCACCGGCAAAGGGAGCGGAGAGGCCGTCGGCAATCGTCTGGATATCCTCCGCCAGCTCCGGTCGACCGGATTCGAGGCTCTTCTTGACGATGTTCGATCCCACCGGCTCAACGCCCACAACACGGATATCCGGGCGCTGGCTCTTGATCGCCAGCGCAACCCCGGCGATGAGTCCGCCACCGCCAACCGGTACGATCACCGTATCGACATCCGGCTCATCCTCGAGGATCTCGAGCCCGACGATGCCCTGGCCGGCAACAATATGGGGATCGGAAAAGGGCGCGATAAAGGTCAGACCATGCTCCTGCTGGTAGGCCTCCATGATC
>DASYVY010000226.1:0-3013 GCA_035936535.1 Thermomicrobiales bacterium
CGGTCGGGTCCGATGAAACGCTGCCGGTCGTCCCGGAGGATACCCAGGAGCTCATCGAGACCCTGGAAGCCGAGAGCCCGACCCGGAAACTGATCGGACCCTCGGCTCTCATCGTCACGCTGATCGCGGTCGGTCTCTCGATCTATGCGCTGTATGCGACGCAGGTCACGATCTCGGCCCAGATCTACCGCACCGCCTTTCTTGGGGTCGCGCTGGTCCTGACCTTCCTGCTCTATCCATGGCGGCGCGCAGCGGGCAACCGGGTAACAGTCCTCGATCTGCTCCTGATCGTCGCAAGCATCACCGTCAGCGTCTATCCGATCCTCAATTTCGAGGAGTTCGTCTATCGCGCCGCGCGGCCCAACGAGACGGACGTCTGGATGGGCACCGTCTGCATCATCCTCGTCATCGAAGCGACCCGGCGCACCATCGGCTGGATCCTGCCGGCAGTCGCCGGGGCACTGCTCGCGTACGGGCGCTGGGGAGATGTCCTGCCCGGAATGTGGGGGCATCGCGGGTACGACCTCGAGCGGATGGTCGGCACGATGTACATCTCGCTGGAAGGCATCTACGGAACGGCGCTCGATGTCGCGGCGACATACATCATCCTCTTCACCATCTATGGCGCGGTGCTGGAGTTCTCCGGCGCCGGCAAGTTCTTCCTCGATTTCTCGTTCGCGGCCACCGGGCGACGCGCCTCCGGCGCCGGGCGCACAACGACGATCGCCGGGTTCCTGCTCGGCACGGTGTCGGGCAGTGGCGTCGCGACGACCGTCACGCTCGGATCGGTGTCCTGGCCAATGCTGAGGAAGGCGGGCTACAGCCGGGAGTCCGGCGGCGCCGTGCTGGCGGCCGGGGGCATTGGCGCGATCCTCTCGCCACCGACCCTGGGCGCGGCCGCGTTCCTGATCGCCGAATTCCTGCGCATCTCCTACCTTGACGTGATCAGGATGGCGATCATCCCGACGCTCTTCTACTACCTCTCGATCTTCCTGATGATCGAGCTGGACGCCCGCAAGATGGGAACGAGAGCAGTCCTGATCGAGACCTTGCCGCTCGCGGTGCTGACGCGGCGGTACTGGTACCACTTCACCTCGCTGGTCGCGATCGTCATCCTGATGATCCTCGGCTTCACACCGGTGCTGGCGGTGGTCTATGCGACGGGGCTGGCGTTCCTGCTCAGCTTCCTGCGCCGCGACACCGCGATCACGCCGCCTCGCCTGGTGCAGACGCTGCGGGCCGGGTCGGTCAGCACCCTCTCCGTGGCCTCGACCTGCGCGACGGCCGGCATCATCGTCGGCATCATGACGCTGACCGGGCTCGGCCTCAAGATGTCGGACCTTATCGTCAACGTCGCCAATGGCAACCTGTTCATGACGATCCTGCTGACGGCGCTGGCGGTCTGGGTGCTGGGCCTGGCGGTGCCGGTCACGGCGTCCTACATCATCGCGGCGGCGATCACGGCCCCGGCGATGATCTCGCTGGGCGTGCCGGAAGTTGCAGCGCACATGTTCATCTTCTATTACGCCGTGCTTTCGGAGGTGTCACCGCCCACGGCCCTGGCTCCGTTCGCGGCGTCGGCGATCACGGGCGGCAACCCGTTCAAGACGATGATGATCACCTGGAAGTACACGCTGCCGGCGTTCATCGTGCCGTTCATGTTCACGCTCAACCGAGAGAACGGCACCAACCTGCTTGCGATCGGGACCACATCCGAGATCGTCCTGGCGACCGTCACGGGTTGCCTGGCGATCATCGCGATGGTCGGCGGCGTCGGAGGGCTGGTGATCCGCCCCGCCAACTGGCTGGAGCGGATCGTCCTGATCGCCGCCGCCGGATTGCTGTTCTACACGGGAACGCTGCAGGACCTGCTTGGGCTGGCGCTGCTGATCCTCGGCATCGCGCTCCACGTGATCAGGACGCGCGGCACGCCATCCGATCCGCCAGCCATGACGCCGAGCGAATCGCAGCCGCTCCTGGCGTAAGATACCCGCCATTCGCATCCTGGCTCGTCGTGTGCAGGCCATAACATGGCCGCTGATCGAAGCGGGGTCATGCAGGGATCACAATGTGGCAGGTCCCTTGGCTCGGGACGGCCAGCGCCGGGATCCGGTGAGAAAACCGTACGGTTCTTCAACGGTACGGTTTGTACGGTTTCTCAGGCAGGGGCCGCAGATGGTCGCCTTCCAGGACACAACACATCATGCGAACGCCAAGGAGCCGACCCGGCCCATGCGACGGATCCCCGAAAGGCCTGCGGGCAACACGCGGCTGCCTCAAGGCACGATAGCGGGCGCCTTCAGCCATCGCCGCCGGTGCCCTCATCCGTACTGAAGCACGGGCTATCAGGGCCGGGTGACGATCCAGATCGCGTAAATCAGCCCCGGAACGTAGCCGAGGATCGTCAGCAGGATACTCAGAAAGAACGAAAGCCCTATCCCGCGCTTGAGGAACACGCCAACCGGCGGGATGATGACCGAGGCGATGATCTGCAGGATACCCATAGCTCGCCCTCCTTTGCCGAGTGCCATTCCACCGCATCTGTCAGCCCATCTTCCCCGGTTCCCTGCAGGACCCATGCCGTCCCCGGGGTTAGGGGGTGCAGACCAGCGCCCTCGCTGCACCGACGCTCGAACGATCGGCGACATCGCGAATCACTCCGATTCGGCATCGTCCAGGCCGAGCGCATGAACGAGGACAGGGAGGAACCGGGCATGATCGGCGATCAGGGGCGGGACGCCATGGGGAAGATCAGCCCAGAAGAGGTCGAAGGGAATGACATCGCCGGACCGGTCCGAGGGGTCATGTTCCCCATGCCGCCACCGGTCGCGAGTCTCTTCGTCACAGGTGAGGTGAAAGAACCACCGGTCATGGATTTCGTCGCGTCCGAACGGCCGGGCATCGAACTCCTGACGCCCGAGCAGCGTCACAAGCGTCAGGGCGGTCAAGCCGGTCTCCTCCCGGGCTTCGCGGAGGACCGCAACGGGCGGCGGCTCGTCATCCCTCATCGTCC
>DASYVY010000227.1:0-12529 GCA_035936535.1 Thermomicrobiales bacterium
GAACGGGAAGATGCGGCGCGTACATCGCGGGTATGACAACCCGTTGGAGGCCCTTCCGAGCGTCATTCCGTGTGAATGTGCTCCTCAGGATCAGCAAGATCAGCGACCAAGATGTGGCGCGATGAACTCCCGGCCATGCTCGATAAAGGCGGGCGTGACGGTCCGGAACCGCACATCCTCCGGAGCCCGCTGACTGGCCTGTACCCGTGGATTGTCCCCCCTGCCCACCACATGAAGGAGAACATCGTTGAGTATCAGACCTACATACCGGTATTCGGGTCAGGTCGATGTCAACACGAGCAACTATCGCAAGCACACGAGCGATAACCCGCTGCAACGCAAGCTCATTGATCGGTTCCACGCGAAGGTTACCGATATCGTGAGCGCGCTCCGCCCAGCAACCCTGCTCGATGCCGGTTGCGGTGAGGGATTCGTCGCGGACGCCTTTCTCAAGGCGATGCCCGAGGCCAGGATTACCGGCTTCGATGTCCTTGAAGAATCCGTCAAGCTGGCGCAGCTTCGCAACCCCCGGGCGACGTTCTCGACCGGCGACATCTACAACATTGCGCATGAGGACAGCAGCTTCGACGTGGTCTACTGCTTTGAGGTGCTCGAACACCTGCAGGAGCCGGACCGGGCGCTCAGGGAGATGGCTCGAGTCGCCAGGCGGGCCGTGGTCATGAGCGTGCCTCACGAGCCGTTCTTCTGCCTTGCCAATGCGGCCCGTCGCAAGAACCTCGACATGCATCCCCGGGGTTCCGACCCCGAGCATGTCAACTTCTGGTCGCGCGACGCATTCGGGCAGTTCGTCGGCATGGAGCTGGACGTGGAAGTGCTTACGGGTTCGTTCCCGTGGACCATCTGCGTCGGTCGCCCACGCACCTGACGGCACAAGCCATCAGGCGGTCTCCGTCTCATGACATTCCGGATGCTGCCGAACGCCCAACGAACTCGGCCGGGATACGGCGACACGGCGACCGGGCAAGCCAGGGCGGTGCCGTGTCGTATCGCCAACGTGCGGCAGCGCCCTGTGAACGCCCGCGCCCGCATCAACGGGCACGACGGCGGCTGCGTATCGTGACATCCGCTTGCCTGATATCCGGCTCCATTTCCACTGCCCCGCAAGCAGGATCAGGATGAGGACGCAGGGAAGAGGAATGTCCCCGCTCCTGGTCAGCGGGCGACGGGGTACCATACCCTCGATGCAACGAGGGTATGCTCATGGCGTCCGATCCTTCCCCCAAGTCCATCTCTTCGACCAACCCATTGGGCGGCCCCGCGAAACATCGGTTCCGTCAGGCTGTTCGCCGGCAATGGTCGGGTTACGTCGCGCTCGTCCGCGTCTGCTCCGCCTGCGGACATGAGAATCGTGAGTCGGACCTCTTTTGCACCGGATGCGCCCGGGATATCCGTGGCGAGCCGGTCCAGTCCTCGGAGGACGACCGGGCAGGGGTCGATCTCCTTAACCGCCGCCTCGCCCAGGAGGAGCGGCAACGCGCCCGCACCCGGCCTCACATGGCGCAGGGAGGGGGCGGCTGGATCTTCGTCGGGCTCCTGCTGGTGGTCATCTCCGTCGCCATGGATACCGATCCGGTGGTGCGGTTGCTGGTCTGGCTTGGGGGAATCGGACTCGGGCTGCTCGGCATCTGGCAGGTCCGTCGCGACGGATCGACACTCCGCGCCTGGGGATACATCCTGACGAGCATCGCCGCCTCGTTGCTCGTCCTGATCGGTGTCCGTGCCCTGACCGGCCAGGAAACCGCCGCGGAACCGGAAGTGGTGCCAGTCACTGTTGCCACGCCGGGACTTGCCGCCGGACCGGAGCCTGGTCCCTCCAGCTCAACACCTCCCGGTGATGCCATCACGGGGGAAGTCACGATGTATCGCGGTGGTCCTCGGCATGATGGTCAACTGCCAGGGCCACCACCAACCACCGCCCCCAGGATCGCCTGGAGATTCGATACCGGTGGCGAGGTGTATTCCTCGCCGGCGGTCGCCAATGGCATGCTCTACGTCGCGAGCAAGGACGGCGTCCTGCTTGCCTTGGACGCGCATTCCGGGGCCGAGCGCTGGAGGTTCCGGATCAGCGAGTATGTCACCCGCTCGTCGCCGGCCGTCATCGATGGCACGGTCTACATCGGCGGGGGCTTCGGGTTCCACGCCCTCGATGCAGCGACTGGTCAGCCCCGGTGGTCGGTTCCAATCGAGTATGCCGGACAGGCGTCCCCGACCGTTGCCAACGGGACGGTTCTCGTTACCAGCCAGGAAGGCTGGATCTACGCGCTCGATGCGGCGACCGGCGAGACGGTCTGGCGCACCTCCACCGATGGACTGGTCTTCGGCGCGCCGGCAATCATCGGGGACCAGGTGATCTACGCCACCGATACGGGCGTGATCCATACCGTTGAACTGGAGACCGGGCGTCAGATTTGGCGGGCAACGGTTGCGGGAGCCATATTCGCCAGCCCGGTCGTGTCAGAGTCATCGGTCGTGGTCACGACTCAAGCGGGAACGCTGGTCGCCTTCAACCGTGCAGATGGCTCGCAGCAGTGGACCTTCGCGCACGGCGGCTCCGAGGCTGCCGCCTTGAGCGATTCGCTGGTGGTCCTCAGCGCAAGTGACGGCGGGGTCTACGGCGTCGATCCGGCCAATGGCACACAGCGCTGGGCGTACCCTACCGGCAAGCGCGATCTTTCGGCTCCAGTGATCGCTGGGGATGTGGTCCTGACGGGAGCGGGCGACACGCTGCTCGCGCTCGATCCCCGAACCGGCGCCGGGCTGTGGTACTTCCTGGCCGGGGACGTGATCGAAACATCGCCCGTCGCTATCGATGGCCATGTCTTCTTTGGCAGCCGGGACGGCTTCGTCTACGCGGTCACCGATCGCTGATGGATCCTGCCTATGCCGGCAACAAGGCGAACGCTTCCGCTGCTGCCTCCAGCGTCAGGGCGAGATCCTGCTCCGTGTGCGCGGCGGAGAGGAATAGCGCTTCGAACTGGGACGGAGCGAAATACACACCTTGCTGCAGCATGGCGTTGAAGAACGTGGCGAAGCGCCCGGTATCGCTCTTTTGCGCGTCCGCATAGTTCGAGACCTGGGTATCGTTGAAGAACATCCCGGCCATTGTTCCCACGCTTGTGGCCTGGACCGGAATGGACGCCGCCGATGCGGCCTTGCGCAGGCCATCGACCAGGGTGGTTGCCGATCGCGCGGCACCGTCCCAGACGCCGGGTTCCCGTAGCGTGGTCAGCGTGGCGATGCCCGCGGCTGTCGCCACCGGATTGCCGGAGAGGGTGCCCGCCTGATACATCGTGCCTGCCGGGGCGACGTGCTCCATCACCGCTCGCGTACCCGCATAGGCCGCGAGTGGGAACCCGCCCCCGACGACCTTGCCAAATGTGACGAGGTCCGGCTGGACGTCGTACAGCTCGACCGCTCCCCCGGGGGAAATCCGGAATCCGGTCATGACCTCATCGAAGATCAGCAGGGCCCCATGCTTGCCCGTGATGGAGCGCAGCCCTGGAAGGAATCCGTCCCGCGGGGTCACGAGTCCCATGTTCCCGGCAACGGGCTCGACGATGACCGCGGCGATGTCGTCCCCGTGCTCATGGAACAACGCCTGGACCGATTCCAGATCGTTGAAGGGAGCCACCAGCGTATCGATCGTCGCTCCGCGCGGCACCCCCGGGCTGTCCGGCAGCCCGAGCGTGGCGACCCCGCTGCCGGCCTGGACGAGCAGCATGTCCGCATGTCCGTGGTAGCAGCCGCTGAACTTGACGATCTTGTCCCTGCCGGTGGCGGCTCGCGCCAGCCGAAGTGCGCTCATGGTCGCCTCGGTACCCGAGGAGACAAGCCGTACCAGATCGATTCCGGGGACACTGTCGCGGATCAGCTCGGCAAGCTCCGTCTCCGCCAGCGTTGGCGCCCCGAAGCTGGTGCCCTTGCGCAGAGCCGCCGTTGTCGCTTCAACGACCCGCGGGTGGGCATGCCCGAGGATCAACGGCCCCCAGGAGAGGACGTAGTCCACATAGACGTTGCCATCCACGTCCCAGAAGCGGCTCCCCTCTCCCCGGTCGACGAATACCGGGGTGCCCCCCACCGATCGAAACGCACGTACCGGGCTGTTGACCCCGCCCGGCATCACTGCCCTTGCGGCGGCGAAGGCGTCGGCGGAGCGGTCATGCGACAAGATCGCGGATTTCGCTCGATGGGCAGTATCGGTCACGCATCACTCCTCATGGGTAGGGCCGATTGACGGCTGTCCGGAACGGGATCGTCCCGGTCAGGCGGTTCCGTCGGGATCGAGGCCAAACACCCGCTTGATCCCGTTCACCTCGTCTTCGGACACCGAATGGCGCAGGGCGATCACCGGATCGTGCAGCATCTTGTTCGTCAGGCCGTGCGCCAGCGCCCGCACCACGTTCTGGTCGCGCTCGGACAAGTGCGCCAGCCGCCGCAGCGAACGCTCCAGCTCGGCATCGCGCATCTCGTCCGCCCGGTGGCGGATCGCGGCGATTGCCGAGGCCGCCGCTCGCCCCTGTATCCAAGCATCGAACGCCGTCGTGGCGCTTTCGATCAGCGCTTCGACCTTGGCTACCTCGGCCGCGTACTGCCGCCGGGTCTGGTCGGCCAGCGGTTCGAGAGCATCGACATCCTTGATGGATACCCCGTCTACCGCTCCGCACTCGGAATCGATGGTCCGGGGAACGCCCAAGTCGATCAGCAAGAGGGGAGATGTCCGGTCGTCGATATCGTCGATGCCCACCATCGGCCGTTCGACCATCACCGCGCCAAAGACCACGTCAGCCCGGGCAAGCGCCTGCCGCAGCCCGGAGACAGGAACAACGTAACCGTCGGTGGCACGAGCCAGTTCCTGCGCCCGCTCGAGCGAGCGATTGACCACGACCAACTCGCCGATGTCGTGGGTACGAAGCAGCTTCGCGGTCAGCGTCGCCATCTTTCCCGCGCCGAGGATGACGACGC
The DNA here is from genome assembly GCA_035936535.1 of Thermomicrobiales bacterium. Taxonomy (GTDB): domain Bacteria; phylum Chloroflexota; class Chloroflexia; order Thermomicrobiales; family UBA6265; genus CADCWJ01. The sequence goes on from DASYVY010000227.1 coordinate 4,984, forward strand.
TGCAGCCCGCCAGATCCCCGAGCTCGTGTCGCGCCAGGTCGACCGCGGCATGGGCGATCGATACACGATTGCGGGAGATATTGGTGTCCGTTCGAGCGCGTTTCCCGGTCTTCAGCGCATCGGTCGCCAGCCGCTGCAGGATCGGACCCGCGGCACCTGCCTTCCTCGCCATATCCAACGCGTCACGTATCTGGGAGAGAATCTGCGGCTCCCCAAGCACCATGGAGTCCAGACCGCTCGCCACGCGGAAGATATGCGTCACCGCGTCGGCGGCGGTGTGAACGTACGACGCCCGCTCCAGGACGTGCGCCGGAACATGGTGGTACCCATCAAGAAAGGCGAACACTTCCCTGCGGGCCATCTCCGCCGTGTCGGCGACGGCATAGATCTCGGTCCGGTTGCAGGTCGACAGGATCAAGCCTTCCTGGACACGATCGCGGAGGGCGTCCAAGCCCTCGGCGAGCGCATCTCCGGTGAAGGCGAGCTTCTCCCGGACATCGACCGGCGCGTATTCGTGATTCGACCCAACGACGACGATTTGAGGTGCCGGCAAGGTGGGAAGTCCGGTTCTCTGGCAGACGGGGCCGGTTCAACCTGATGAGGGGAACCGCCGGTGCATCGTCTCAACGCACTCTCCAATACCATCAAGGATACCCGACTTGGGGCCGAAACTCCCTGCAGGCAGTGCAGCCGTGCGGGAACGAGTCTCTTTGTTACCAGCACGTCGGCCCTTTGGCATGGCCATGGCACATTGCCGAGTGAGAGGGGTCGTGCATATAGTGCTGGCAGGCATACTGCCGGTGCCGCGCCGTCGTGCCCGGCTCCCGCCTTCCGCGCTGATGCGCCTGCCCCTCGCCCATTCACGGCGTACATGAGGAGACCCAGCTCCATGGCAACGACCACGACATTCTCCACGATCCAGTCGGATTACGAAGCGGCGTTCGCCGGTTCGCACGCCATGCATGAGCGTGCCCGACGAGTGATCTCCGGCGGCATCACCCATGACGGGCGCTACCTCTCCCCATTCCCTCCGTATATCGCTCGGGCGCAGGGCGCGCACAAGTGGGATGTCGATGGGCATGAGCTGATCGATTATGCCGTTGGCCACGGATCACTCATCTTCGGGCACAACGACCCGGATCTCACGGTCGCCCTCCAGAACCAGGTGCCCGAGGGAACACACTTCGGCGCCGGGCACGAGGGCGAGATCGCCTGGGCCGAGCAGGTGGTCAAGCTGGTTCCCTCTGCCGAGCAGGTGCGGTTTACGGCCTCGGGGACGGAATCGACGCTGCTTGCCATGCGCGTCGCTCGTGGATACACCGGGAAAACGACGATTCTCAAGTTCGAGGGGCACTTCCACGGTTGGCAGGATTACGCCCTGAAGGGGGAGAAGCCGCCGTTCGAGCGAACGAGCGTTCCGGGAATCCCGAAGGAGACGCTCGGCACGGTCGCCGTCCTGCCCGCGAACGATCTGGCAATGCTCGAGGAACGGCTCGTTCAGGGAGATGTCGCCGGGGTGATCATCGAGCCCAGCGGCGCATCCTGGGCGACGATCCCGCTCAAGGAGGACTTCCTGGGTCAGGTCCGCCTGCTGACGGAGAAGTACAAGGCTATCCTGATCTTCGACGAGGTGATCACCGGCTTCCGGTGGGCGCCTGGTGGCGCCCAGGAGCGGTTCGGCATTTCCCCAGACTTGACGACGATGGCCAAGATTGTGGCCGGCGGCATGCCGGGCGGCGCCGTCGCCGGCCGAACGGATCTCATGCAGATGATCGCCTTCAAGGACGAGCCAGGGTGGAACGCGAACCGGCGCGTCCCCCAGGCGGGAACCTACAACGCGAACCCCCTCGCCGCGGCGGCCGGGCTCGCCTGTCTTCGAAAATGCGAGGACCCTTCCGTCCAGCACCACTGTGACGCGCTGGCCCAGCAGGTTCGCACCGGGCTCAACGAGGTCTTCAGCCGGCTCGATGTTCCGGTGTTCGCGTGGGGCGAAAGCTCCGTCTTCCACATCGCCCTGGGTCAACATGCCCTGAACCGGGGTACCGGTGATCTGCACACTCCCGAGGGGGTCTCCGCCGAGTTTCTCAAGGGGAGCGGTGGCGACGCGCTGGCGCAGACTTTCGAGATCGGCATGCTGCTCGAAGGCGTTCACCTCTTCCATTCTGGAGGGTTCTTCTCGACTGCACACACGTCCGAAGATGTGGACAAGACCGTGTCCGCCGCGGAACGGGTGACCGGCAGGATGCGGGAGCAAGGGCTCCTGGGCTGAGCACCAGGAGCCTCTGCGGGGAGGCCCGGAAGCAACCTATCCTGTATGGATATCCGGCAAGCCATCCCTGCGCATGGCCGCATATGCCTCGTCTGTGTCGACATCCGCAGGCGGGGCAGGGCGGCCATCCTCGACCACGGCGACCTGATCGCCATAGGTCTGGATGACCTCGCGCGCGCCCTTGTCACCGGAGATTCCCCGCAGCGCATCGAACGTCTCACGGCCGAACAGGACCGGATGGCTCCGGAAGTCACCGTACATCGTCATCACGATCGGTGCGCGCGTCGTCCGTCTCGCCTCGATCAACGCATCGATCGCGGCTACCCGGATTCCAGGCTGATCGGCCAGCATGACCACTGCCGCGTCAATGTCAGCCGGGAGCGCGTTGACTCCAGAGAGGAGGGACGTGCTCTGCCCCTCGGCAAAGCGGGCGTTAACGCTTACTTCTACATCGTACGGGGATATCGCGCTGCGGACCGCCTCCGCCTCGTGTCCGACAATCACCGTCACCACATCGAGCCGAGACCGCAGCGCTCGTTCGACGACGTGGGCGAGCAGTGGCTTGTTGTCGATCAGGAGCAGTTGCTTGGGACGCCCAAGTCGCCGTGACATCCCCGCCGCGAGGATCAGGCCCGCGATCGGTGCGGGTTCGACATCCCGCCGCGTTTCAGGCGACCTCGCCACGGATGCTGCCGCGTGCCGAGGTCAGCGCTCCCCCGCTCCGTCCGTACCGGGTGGCGATGATCTCGCCGAGAATGCTGATCGCCATCTCCTCCGGCGTCTGCCCGCCGATGTCGAGGCCGATAGGCCCGTGAACGCGCTCCAGATCGTCCGCACTGACACCATTTCGGATCAACCGCTCGCGGCGGTCGGCGTTGGTGCTGCGGCTCCCGACCGCCCCGATGTAGCGGGCGGGGGTTCGCAGGGCGCCCAGCAGCGCGGGCTCATCGAACTTCGGATCATGGGTGAGAATCGCGATCGCCGTGCTGGGGTGAATATCCAGGTCCGCGAACGCGTCATCGGGCCAGGCCACGATCAGCCGTTCGACATCGGGAAACCGCTCCCGCGTTGCCAGCGTCCGCCGGGCGTCGACAACGGTAACGAGATACCCGAGGTCCCTGGCATAGCGGGCGAGCGGCTGCGCCACATGGACCGCTCCAAAGATGATCAGTTGCGGAGGCGGTGGATAGGCATCGACGAAGACGTCCACGTCCGACCCCGCCGCCGTCCGGAATGTCCGCACTTCGGAACGCTCCGCCGCGAGCGCATTCATAGCGGCCTCGCGGAACGCGTCGTCCAATTCGGGGTCCCCAAGCGAACCCCTGATCTCATCACCGGCGACCAGCATCTTCGCGCCGATCGGCGCGCCCCGAACGATCGTCCCGACGACGACCGGGACTCGCTCCGCGACAAGCCGCCGCACCTGGTCAAACATGGACGGTGCGCCGGTCGATCCGCCGTCAGCCACGGGCGTCCTCGACTGGCTCGACAAACACCTCGATCGTGCCGCCGCAGGCCAACCCGACGTCCCAGGCCATGTCATCCGTGATGCCGTACCGCACCAACCGGGGCGTGCCCGACCGGAGCACCTCCCGCGCTTCCATCACCACCGCGTTCTCCACGCACCCCCCACTCACCGACCCGGCCAGCTCACCGCTGGCGGTGACTGCCATCCGGGCGCCGACCGGGCGCGGCGCGGATCCTTCGACGGTTACCACCGTCGCGATCGCGACCTGCTTGCCTTCGGCTCGCCAGGCGTCGATTTCGGGAAGCCATTCGCTCATCGTCTGCCCTTTCCATACATGGGATCCGCTATCGTGTGATCCGCTATCGTGACCACGGAACCGGATTATTCGGTTGCGGCACCGCCCTGGCCGATCCATGACCTCGCACCGGCGGCGTATCCTCGACCGCGCTCAGGAGCGTCGCCAGCGCCTCCATGCTCCGCAGATTGTGGATTGGCAGGAAGTGATCGACATGCGGCAGCGCCGCGCGGATCCCCTGTGTCAGCGGCTGGTAGCCGGGTGCGCCCAGGAGCGGATTCAGCCAGATCACCCGTCGGCATGACCGCTGCAAACGGGCCATCTCCGTTCCGAGCAGCCACGGGTCGCCGCGATCCCACCCGTCGCTGATGATCACCACCGTCGCGCCGGACCGGAGCACCCGGCGACTCCACTTGTAGTTGAAGTTCCTGATCGCCTCGCCGATCCGCGTTCCGCCGGACCAGTCCTCGACGGAGGCAACCACGTCCTGGATCGCGCCGTCGACGTCCTTGCGCCGGAGTTCCCTGGTGATCCGCGTCAGCCGCGTCCCGAAAACAAAGACTTCGACGCTGTCGAGGCCATGTTCGAGTGCGTGCACGAACCGGAGAAGCAGGCGGGAATACCGATCCATCGAGCCCGAGATGTCGCAGATCAGCACCAGCGGCCGCATCCGCTCCTTGCGCTTCCGCCACTTGAGCTCGATCGGCATCCCGCCCTGGCGCAGCGCCCCGCGCAAGGTAGCCCGATGATCGATCGATGTCCCATGCAGCGCTCGCTGCATGCGTCGAGTCTTGCGAGTTCCCAACCGCCAGTCCATCGAGTCGATCATCCGGCGGGCTTCGGCGATCTCCTCGTCGGAAAATTGCGAGAAGTCCTTTTTGCGCAGGGCTTCGCTCGCGCTGAAGATCAGCACGTCCTCGGCGGGAACCTCGTAGTCCTCGGTCTCACCGATGTCCGTCGCGGTATCGGTCCCTTCGATCGCCAGGGTCGTCCGCTGCGACTCCGATCCCTGACCGGCGTTTCCCTGCTGTCCCTTGTCGCGCCGCTTGGGCGCATCGGGCAGGCCGACGGTTTCGTCCTCACCGCCAATCGATTCCGAGAACAGCGGAGCCTCCTGATTGACCAGGTCCCTCCAGAACCGGGCGAATTCGGCGTTGAACAGGGGAATCTGCTCGGGCCTGGTAACCAGCGTCGCCTTTGCCGCACTGTACAGATCGTCCCGCCGCTCCAGGTCGATCGCGTCGATTGCGTCGATCATGCCGAGGATTTGGCCGGGTCCGATCGGCATCCCGGCCGAGCGCAGCCGCCGGCCGAATTGCAGCAGGTTGCCCGCGACGCGCTTCGAATGCACGCGGGAGATGTCGGGACTGTTGCCGTTGGACGTCACGCTACCCGGCCGATCCAGACGACTGGACCGCCCGTGCGACCAGCCGCTGCGCGACACCGCCACGAACCTTGTCCACGTCCTCCTGGTACTTCAACACCACCCCCAGCGTGTCCTCCACCACATTGTCGTTGAGCTCCGAGGAGCCGAGCGCAAGTAACGCCTGCGCCCAGTCCAGCGTCTCGGCCATGCCTGGCGACTTGAACAGGTCAACCTCCCGCAGCCCTTGGGTGAACGCGCAGATCTGCCGGGCCAGCCGCTCCGATGCCTGCGGTACCTTCGCCGAGAGGATGCGAAGTTCCTTCTGGTAGTCCGGGAAGTCGATCCAGTAATAGAGACACCGCCGCTTGAGCGCGTCGTGAATCTCGCGCGTCCGGTTGGAAGTGAGAATCACGATGGGCACATGTTCCGCCCGGATCGTCCCGAGCTCCGGCACCGTCACCTGGAAATCGGAGAGCAGCTCGAGCAGGAAAGCTTCCAGCTCCTGATCGGCCCGATCGACCTCGTCGATCAGGAGAACCGGGGACTGGGTATGCGACGCATCGATCGCCTGCAGCAGCGGTCGTTTCAGCAGGAATTCTTCTCCGAACAGGTTCTGCCGGACATCGTCCCTGTTGAGTGCGGACGACGCCTCCAGCGACCGGAGGTAGAGCATCTGCCGGGGATAATCCCACTCGTAGATTGCAGAGCTGGCGTCCAGCCCCTCGTAACATTGCAGCCGGATGAGGGGAGCGTTCAGCGCCGACGCCAGCACCTTGGCAATCTCGGTCTTACCTACTCCGGCTTCGCCTTCGAGCAGCAGTGGCTTCTGCAGCTGCAGTGTCAGGAACAGCGTGGTTGCGAGACTGCGATCGGCGATGTACTGCTCCTGTTGGAGCGCCTCTTCCAGCGCGCCAACGGTCACGTAGCCGCTCGCGGTCGCCACGGCGGCCGGGGCGTGGGTTGTTTCGCTCACCAGGAAACCTCTCTTGTGGATGCATTCGGGATGCCGCGGGCGTTGTGGTGTGCGCGCCGCTCACGTCCAAGTATCTGCGAGGCTGTCAACGTCCGCCAGATTGCCCGTGAAGGTAGATCGGCTCGATCAACTCCGGGTCGTCCAGCTCTCCACGGAGCCAGCGCTCCCAGGCCAGCCTGGCCAGCGATGACGGTCGCCTGGCGCTCGCGGTGATCGGCGCTGCATGGTGGTGGACCGCCAGGAGATGCTCCCGTTGGTCTGGAAGAAGCTCCCCGGCAAGGAGAAACTCCGGGTGGTCCGCCAGCACCGCCGCGAGCTCCTCCAGCGACGAATTCACCGGCTCACCCGCTTCCTCCCCTGCCTCCTTGACGGCCCAGACAACCCGCCCGCGCCCGGCGGGCAGCGTGACCAGAACCGGGTCTCCCGAGGAGCCGTATGGCTCGGCGGCGATGGCGATCGTCGAGACACCGATAATCGCTCGTTCGGACAGCGCCGCGAGTCCCTTGGCAACGCTCAGGCCCACCCGCAACCCGGTGAACGTGCCCGGACCGATCGCGACCCCGATCGCCCCGACCGCGTCGAGTGAGATGTCGCATGCGGCGAGCAGCCCCTCGATCGCCGGCAGCAAGCGCACCGTTTGACGACGTCCGGCAGGCCAGGACACCTCGGCGATGCGCACTCCATCGAACAAGGCGATTCCCGCCTGATCGGTGGCCGTATCCAGCGCGAGCAGCCATCCCGATGGCCTGCCACCTGGTCCATTGGCGGGTGATGCCGGAGGTACCAGTTTTGCGTTGATAGCCATTTAACACATGCTTCTTCGAAATGTTAGCATGTCGTCAACCATTGCCCGGCAATGCCGCAATTATGCTGGATGTTCCTTGGTATGGCTGAGTACCGGGTCGGAACGACTACCACGCGGAAAATCATTTGCGACCGAGCAACGTGCCGGAGACCTCCTTGCACACTTCACTGTTTCGCTTGGTGACACAGACATGACGATGGAAGGTGCTCGTGGAATTGCCGAAGCTCCCCCCTCCGGCGATGTCCGGGTGCAGGCTGAGACGCGCTCGTTGCGCGACAGGCTGGCGACCAAGGAATGGGTAATCTTTCTCTTTTTCGTCTTCCCTAACTTCCTCTTCCTGATCCTGTTCACCTATTGGCCGATGTGGGAG
>DASYVY010000228.1:0-7026 GCA_035936535.1 Thermomicrobiales bacterium
GTTAGGATGAGCTTTTCCATCAGGATCGATGAGTCCGTAGATCTCGGGTATCGCGCGTCGCACGGTCGCGACCGTGTCCGCCACCGTCAACGCGTCATTGTCCATGCGTATATAGCGATAGCCGCCATCCTGGTTCTGGAGTGTTGAATCCTTGGGATCGGCCAGGTCAACCATGTCCCGCCACTCTTCACTGGTTTCCTTGTCTCGTTCGATGCGCCGGGCATCCCGTATCTGCTTCGTCGCGCACAGGTGAATGATGTAGACGTTGGCGTCAGGAGCGAGTCGACCCCTGAATTGCTGGTAATGGCCGTAGTTGCTCATGAAGCCGCCGGCGATGACGTTCTGATACCCTGCATCCCAGAAGTTGCGGGTCAGATCGGCGACGTTCGCGTGCAACAGGCGGATGAAGGCATCGTCCATCCGCCAGGGATTGACGGCTCCCACATCCTCGGCGTCGATCTGCGCACCCTGTGGCGTGACCCCGAGCAACGCGCGCACGGTCGTCGATTTTCCGCTGCCCTCCTGACCCACAACGATGATCAGGTTCGATTCGGACATCTTTCCTCCATCTCTTGAGCCGTGCGGGAGCATTCATGCGTCGCTTGCGTATCCTGACCTGGCCGATCCACGGAAGTTATTTCAACACCCTCTCCCGGCTCGACCATGACTGGATCCTGCCGGTCAAGGCCGGCGGGCCGGAGGGCTACGGTGGGCGGGGCAAAGCGGACTTCCTGCCGTCAGTGCGCGACGTGGCGGCCGGGGCGATCCGTGACACCGAACTCGATCTGGTGCTCTTTCAATCGCCACGGAACCTCAACGAGGATGCGATCGAGATCCTCAGCCCTTCTCAGCGTCGTCTTCCGCGAATCTATCTGGAACACAACACGCCGTTCCCCGATCCGGTCGCCAGCCGGCACCCGGTCGCCGATTCTGGCGGGCTCCTGGTCCACGTGACCCGCTTCAACGAACTGATGTGGGACAACTGCGATACCCCCACCCGGGTGATCGAGCACAGCGTCGCGATCGACCCGGACGCGTCCTACCGGGGCACGCTGCCCGAGGGCGTCACGGTCATCAACAGCATGCCGAGGCGGGGCCGAAAGGTCGGGCTCGATCTTTTTCTGGAAGCCCGGTGCCACGTCCCGATCCAACTTGCCGGGTTCGAGAACGACGGGCTTGATGGACTCGGGGACATCCCCTATCCCCGCCTCCACCGCGTGGTCGCCGAGTATCGCTTCCTGTTCAGCCCCTGCCGCTACACCAGCCTGCCGCTCGCGGTGATCGAGGCGTTGACGATCGGCATGCCCGTCGTCGCGCTCGCCACGACCGAGCTGCCGGACGTGATCAAGAATGGCGTCCATGGGTACGTCTCGAACGACCTCGGGGTCTTGATCGCGGGAATGCGCCGCCTGATCGACCATCCGGACCATGCAAGGGAACTAGGCGCCAACGCACGGGAGCTGGCGTCCCACCGCTTTGGGCTCGACCGCTTCGCCCGCGACTGGGACGACGCCTTCGCGCAGGCGATCGCCCTGGCGCGCGCGTGACAGCATCGATCCGAGCTTGCCAGCGTTGGGGTGACCTCCAGACCGGGTTCATGGCAAGGGAAGAGCCCACCGGGTAGGGCAGACCCCCGTGTCTGCCCAAGGAGCGGCGCAGCCGCGATGGGGACGGCGTCACATCTCCCGGGCCGAAGGCTGGAGCTTCGCCAGCAATCCGTCGACATGACCCTGGACGATGGACACAACATTGTCCAGGGCCACGAAGCTCGATTCGCTCTCGCTCCGCAATCGCAGCTCCGCCTGATCCTGCTCAAGCGTGCGCTTGCTGACCGAGAGCCGGATCGGGTTGCCGATCAGGTCGGCATCGTTGAACTTCACGCCCGGCCGGTCGTTGCGGTCGTCGTAGAGCACCTCGACTCCCGCTTCCGTCAGGGCGGCGTAGAGCGCATCCGTCACCGCCACAACGTGCTCCTCGCGACCGAGGGAGAGCAGCGAGACCTGGAACGGCGCGATGGAGACCGGCCAGCGAATGCCCCGCTCGTCGTGATGCTGCTCGACCGCCGTGGCCGCCGCCCGGCCGACACCAATGCCGTAGGATCCCATCACGACCGGCCGCGCCTTGCCGTCGGGATCGAGGTAGGTCGCGCCCATGGCCTGGGAGTACCGGGTGCCCAGCTTGAAGATATTGCCGACCTCGATCGCGCGGTCCGCGCGCATCGCGGTTCCGCACACCGGGCACGGTGCGCCTTCCGCCGCCGCGACGATGTCCGTGACGAGATCCGCCGTGTAATCCCGCTCCAGGTTGACGTTCCGGAGGTGATACCCCGGGCGATTCGCGCCGGCGACGAGATTGGGCGTGTCGCGCACGCTCTCGTCGACGACCACGAAGGCGTCGTGGACACCGACCGGGGATCCGTACCCCGGCTCGGCGCCGATCGCCCGGATCTCTTCCGCCGTGGCTGCGATCAGCTCCGATTCTCCGGTCGCATTCCGGAGCTTTGTCTCATTCACGTCGTGGTCGCCCCGCACGACCGCGAAGATGAACCTGCCCGATCCTCCCTTGTAGAACACGGCCTTCGCTGTCTGCGAGACCGGGATACCGAGGAAATCGGCAAGCGCCTTGATGGTCGGGGTGTTCGGCGTCTCGACTTCCTCCATTGGGAGCGGTGCCTCGCCGAACGCCTCGTCCCGGCGGAAGGTCGCCACCTCCCGGTTTGCCGCGTAGTCGCCGGTCGAGCAGATCAGGATGATGTCCTCGCCATTTGGCGAGAAACCCATGAACTCGTCGGACGCCGACCCACCCATCATGCCGACATCGGCGCCGACCATGATGAAATCCAGGCCGATCCGGGTGAAGATCCGGTCGTAGGCGATCGCGTGAAGGCTGTACGCCGTATCGAGACCCGCCTCGTCAACATCGAGCGAGTACGAATCCTTCATCGTGAACTCGCGGACACGGATCAGACCGCCACGGGAGCGCGGCTCGTCCCGGAATTTCGATTGCAGGTGATAGATGATCTGCGGAAGCTGCCGGTAGGAGTTCACTTCGCTCGCCGTGAGGTCGGAGACGACTTCCTCGTGCGTCATCGCGAGGACCATGTCGCGATCGCCGCGATCCTTGAAGCGCGCCATCTCGGGGCCGATCGCGTCAAAGCGACCGGAGCGCCGCCAGAGATCGCCGGGATGGACGAACGGCATGAGCATCTCCTGGCCGCCGATCGCGTCCATCTCCTCGCGAATGATCTGCTCCACCTTGCGGATCACGCGGTAGCCCAGTGGCAGGAGGCTGTAGATACCCGCGCCAAGGGGACGAATCATCCCGGCCCGGACCATCAGCGCGTGGCTGGGAATCTCCACATCCGCCGGCGCTTCGCGAAGAGTCCGTCCGAAGAGATGGGCCATCCGCATGACTGTTCGTATCCTCCTGAAGCGTTCAACTCGTGACATCGCCTGGCGAGCCTGGTCTCGACCGCTAAGGGTACGCGAAAGACCGCTCGTGCATGGCGTCGCGGCCAGCGCACCCTAATGGTTCGTCACGTCCAAGGGGCCGCCTTGAGATCGTCCACCGTTCGGACGGCCCGGTGCCAGCGCCGCATCGGGCCCGTGGGTTCGTCACCGACTGGTGCGCTCCTTCGCCAGCCGGACGTCCTCGCCGCCCTGGAGGTCGTCCGACCGGGCAAGAACGAACAGCAGGGACGAGAGCCGGTTCAGGTAGCGCAAAATCTCGGCGTTGCCGATCGCTCCCGTGCGAGCCAGCGTCGCCGCCTTGCGTTCCGCCCTGCGCGCCACCGCGCGGGCAACATCGAGCGCCGCACCGGCCACGGACTCCCCCGGCAGCACGAACTCCCGGGGCAGGGTGATCGATGACGAAACATCCTCGATCACGGTCTCCATCCAGGCCACCCGATCCGCCGCGAAGTGGAACGTGTTCGGGCGAAGCTCATCGGTGAAGGCCAGCTCGGCCATGATCCGGTAGAGATCCCGCTGGACCTCGATCAGGATATCGCCGCTCGCATCCCTCCGCACCTGGGCACGCGCCAGACCGATCACCGATGTCGTTTCGTCGAGATCGCCGAGAACGTCGATCCTCGGGTCGTCCTTTGCAACCCGCTCCCCGAGCAGATCGGTCTCTCCATGGTCGCCCAGCGCTGTGTAGAGTCGCATCGTGGTATCCCTCTCTGTCGTCCGTTCGCTCGTGGCGGGCCGTCCCTTCCGGGCGCCGGTTCTCCCGGGGAAGGGTAATTCCTCTGTGGTAGGATCAATGCTCGACGGTGGACGGTCTTCCCGCGTCTGACTGGTCCGGAGCAATGCCGGCATTCCCCTTCCCGCGGACAGCTGACGGCACGGTTTTGACCAGGAGATACCCGCCCTCCCACCGCTCAGGAACCCAGTGGGCGGCACGCCCCTCCTGGCCGTTTCCGCTCGGCAGCACCAGCCAGGTCGTTCGAGCGTCGAAACGTCCGTGCTGTGCCTTCGGGACATCCCAAAGCTTTTGCCGGATGCTGTCATCTGTCACGCAGTGTCAAGCGACCAGCGAGTCTCACCTTGATGAGCATATCCTCCCGACGCTCCCACCCTCTCAGCCACCGCACTATGCCGGCGACACCGCTCACCGGGCCGATCGGCGTGGCAGTGCTGGGCACCGGCTTCGGGGAAGCGGTGCATATCCCGGCGCTCAAACACCTCAATGACGTCAACATCGTCGTCGTGGTTGCCCGCCGGGCCGAGCGCGCCAGGGCCGTCGCCTCGCGTCACGGGATCCCGAACGCCACGACGGACTGGCGCGATGCGATCACCGACCCGGAGGTCCACGCCGTTGTGATCGCCACACCGCCGTACCTGCATCACCAGATGGCGATCACTGCCCTCGAAGAGGGCAAGCACGTGCTGTGCGAAAAGCCGATGGCCCGCAACCTCGCGGAATCCCGGGACATGGTCAAGCTCGCCGCGACCGCGAACGTCGTCGCGATGATCAACCACGAGTTTCGCTACCTGCCGATCCGTGCCCGGGTCAAGGAACTGATCGACGAGGGCTATATCGGCGAGCCGCAATCGGTCGCCATGAACGTCTTTCGCTCTACCCTTGCCGATCCCAACGATCGCCCCTTTGGTTGGTTGATGGAGCAGGACAAGGCGGGCGGGATGCTTGGCGCCTCCGGGTCGCACTACATCGACTCGCTGCGCTGGTGGCTGGGAGAAATCCATGCCGTGGCTGGGACCACGGCGACGATGGTGCGCCGGCGCCGCCTTCCTGACTCCTCGGGAATGGCGGGCGTGGACGCCGACGACAATTTCGCGTTCATCCTCAAGTTCGCGAACGGCGCCCTGGCGACGGTTCACTTCTGCGCGACCGCGCCGATCGACGCCGGGGAAGAGATTACGATCTCCGGCTCGGAGGGCATGCTGATCGTGCAGGGCGATGGCGAGCTGTTTGGGGCGAGACGACGGGACATCGGGTTACGCGAGTTGCCGATCCCCGATCGCCTCAGCCCGAAGCTCCCGGAGTTCAGTCACTCCCTGACCCGGCCAACGCTGCTCCTGATGCGGGACTGGATCGAGGCGATCCGGACCGGGGCCGGGGCGACATTCGCGCCGTCCTTCGCCGACGGGGCGAAAGTCCAGGAGGTCATCGATGGGGTGATCCGTTCCGGCGTCCAGGGCCGGTGGATCGATACAAGCGGAAACCGCTGGCGAACGTCGCGCTCCCTCTGACCTCCACGGAGGTAGGTTCGGGCGGTAGCGGCGACTGGTGGGCAACAATGTGGTGGCCAGTCTCACAGACAATGGCGCGGTCATGGGTTCGCGACCGACCGGTCTTCCTCAGGGGGATCGTTGGGGCGGCACGACCAGGGCGCGGGTACGCCACATGTGGCCGGCATAATGGACCGCGTCCGCTCAGGTGCCGCGCATCTGTCAATGAGACCGGCCACTACATGCCTGCATGCCGCTCGAACCTCTATACTGGGTGTCCAACCTGCTCAGGATCCACCCCGGAGGTCCCGTATGGCAACCGCAGTGCCCACCGCCGAGCACATCCTCTCGCGCGACCAGGAGATGCGGATCGACACCCCCGCGCTGATCGTCTCCGAGGACATTCTCCACCGGAACATCGCCGCGATGGCATCGTTCGCCCGCAGCGTCGATGTGACGCTGCGGCCCCACATCAAGACCCACAAGACTCCGCAGATCACCCGATTGCAGCTTGCCGCCGGAGCGATCGGCATCACCTGTGCCAAGGTCGGTGAGGCCGAGGTGATGGTCGAACAGGCCGGCGTCCAGGATGTCTTGCTTGCCTACCCGACGATCGGAACGGAGAAGATCCGGCGCGTGGTCGCCCTGCTCGACCGGGCGAGGATCACTGTCGCGGTGGATTCCCTTGAAGCGGCACGGCTGATCGCGCGTGATCTTAGCCACTACGATCGCCGGCTCGATGTCATGCTGGAGGTCAATACCGGGCAGAACCGCTCCGGCGTGACGGTGGGAGACGACGCGGTCGCGATGGCGCTCGCCATCACCCGGCTTCCCAATCTCAACCTCGTCGGGATCATGACCCACGAAGGACATGCCAACAGCGCCCCGCCAGAGGACATCGAACGGATCGCGATCGCCGCCGGCGAAGCCATGGTCGAGACGGCCAACGCGATCCGCGCCCACGGCGTACACCTGCCGACCGTGAGCGTCGGGTCGACCCCGGCGGCCACGTACACGCCGACCGTGTCCGGGGTGACGGAGATGCGCCCAGGCACGTACGTCTTCAACGACAACTCTGCCTTCCGGTACGGCCGCCTCGGCGTTCAGGACTGCGCCGCGCGCTTTATCGCCACCGTCGTCAGCCGGCCCGCGCCCGATCGCTGTATCGTCGACACGGGCTCGAAGTCCCTGGCGCTGGACCCCGGCAAGGCGCACCCCGGTCATGGTTACATCGTCGGCCATCCGGATGTCGTGATCGCCAAGCTGAGCGAGGAGCATGGCGTCTGCACGCTCCCGCCGGGCGAACCCGGTTTCCAGATCGGCAGCCGGGTCG
>DASYVY010000229.1:0-3343 GCA_035936535.1 Thermomicrobiales bacterium
GCGTTGGACAGATTCGGATCGCGAGGAGGAAGTGATGAAGGCATCAAAGGAGACGTTGCCGGTAGCGTTCGAGGATGGCAACGCATTTAGCCGTCAGGTCGAATGGGGAGACATGAATGTTGCGTTCGAGGCTTTCCCCGCGGGGATGGACAGCACGCAACTGTTCAAGGGCCTTCCTGACGACCGGTGCCAGTGCCCGCACTGGGGATATCTGCTCAAGGGGCGGATTCGTGTCAAGTTTGCGGATCGCGAGGAAGTCATCACCGCCGGTGACGTGTACTACCTGCCGCCGGGACATACTGGCGTTACCGAGGAAGACGTCGAAGTCATCGAGTTTAGCCCGAAGGGCGAGTATCAGAAAACGATGGAAGTCGCGATGCGGAACTACCAGGCGATCCAGAGTTGACTACAACCCGCCGATGAGCACATCACCAAACTGTTGAAGGGTGACCGGAAATGAAGAATCTCGTCGGAGCATGCCTGGTTGCGGGTGGAATTCTGGTCGGGACCACCGTCTCGGCGACCGCCAGTCCTGAAGATCCGAAACACCCGAATGGTGAGGCGAGCTGTATAGGGCTGATCGCGGCGGACCATGGCCGTGGGATACCGGACGGCACCCACATGAGTCAACTCGTTCACGGTACGAAGGACTATACGGACTCGTTGGGCATGGGGTTCGGGGAGTTCATCAGTGCCGGCGCACAGTTGCACCTCGGCAGCCATGCCGTCTGCGGCAACGAGTAGAAGGCTATGACGGAGGGGCAGTCATTGCGGTGACTGCCCCGTTTGCCCAGTGCCAATCCCCGGCCAAGGTCGAATTGGTGCGGTCAGGCGCAAGATCGTCCCTCCCCTGTGGTTGATCCCGAAGTAGAGATAATCGCCACCACTTACAACCACGGTAATTTCAGGGTGGCGTCGCTCTACAGCGGGGCTGGGATTGGTGGATTGGGATAGCGGGTACGCGAAAGACCTCCCGGATGAGGTCTACCTGATTCTGCCCTGTCGAGGGATTTGGATGTGTCGGTACCGTTCCAGAGACGACTGCATCGGGGGGTCCTTCTGTCAGTCACGCTGCCTCCAACATGCGGTCAGGTACCGATTCGCGCCCGACGTACCGGCGTGGGGGACAGGTATGGAGCGGGTAGCGCGCGGGACGGGATCCCGGCGCTCGTGACAGATCGGGTCGAGTTCGGCACAATGCGCGGCAGCGAACCGCTTGCCAGGAGCCGACGAAGGGGCAGGGGACAGCATGGCGAACGCCCGCCAGCCAAACATCATCTTCATCATGAGCGACGATCACGCCGCGCACGCGATCAGCGCCTATGGCAGCGCGATCAACGAAACACCCCGGATCGACCGAATCGCCAACGAGGGGGCACGATTCGACAATTGCTTCTGCACCAATTCGATCTGCGCGCCAAGCCGGGCGACGATCCTCTCCGGCGTCCACAGCCATCTCAACGGCGTGCTTACGCTCGCCGATCCGTTCGACGGGCGACAGGAGACGTTCCCGAAGCGCCTGCGTGCGGCGGGGTACCAGACGGCGATCTTTGGCAAGTGGCATCTGGGCCACGGTGGCGAAGCCGATCCGACCGGGTTCGACCGCTGGGCGGTGCTGCCGGGTCAGGGGCTGTATCACGATCCCGATTTCTTCGTCATGGGCGAGCGAACGCCGTTTCAGGGGTACGCCACAGATCTCATCACCGACTTCTCGCTTGACTGGTTACGTGCGCGCGATCGTGACCGCCCGTTCCTGCTGATGGTCCACCACAAGGCACCGCATCGGCCCTGGCATCCCGACGAGGCGCACTCCCGTCTGTATGACGATGCCGACATTCCGCTTCCCGAGACGTTCGATGACGATTACAGCAACCGGTCGAACGCCGCCCGCAACGCCACGATGCGGATCGAGCGCGACCTTACCCCGGAGGATCTCAAGGAGCCGGTGCCGGCTGGTCTGTCGCTGCGCGAGGTCAAGCTCTGGAAGTACCAGCGATACATCAAGGATTACCTGCGCTGCATTGCGTCCGTCGATGACAATGTCGGCCGGGTCCTCGACTATCTCGACGACGACGGAATCGCGGACGATACGATCGTCGTCTACACCTCCGACCAGGGATTCTTCCTTGGTGATCATGGCTGGTACGACAAGCGCTTCATGTACGAGGAATCGCTGCGGATGCCCTTCCTGATGCGCTATCCTGGCGAAATCCCCGCCGGTACGGTTGTCGATGCGCTGGTCTCCAACCTGGATTTCGCCCCGACCTTCCTCGACTACGCAGGGATGGATCCGGTACATCGCATGCAGGGCAGAAGCTTTCGCCGGATCGCGGCCGGTACGGGACCGGAGGCTGATTGGCCGACCGCGGTCTACTACCGATACTGGATGCACCTCTCCGACCATGGTGTTCCCGCGCACTACGGAATTCGCACCCAGACGCACAAGCTTATCTACTACTACGGCGAGGCGCTGGGCACGACCAACTCGATCGACCAGCCGACGCCTCCCGAGTGGGAGTTGTTCGACCTCGCAAGCGATCCCCAGGAGCTGCGCAACGTCTACGATGACCCCGCCCATGTGGAGACCGTCGCCGCTCTAAGGGACGAGCTGTATCGCTTGAAGGCGCACTATGGCGACGAACGATGACGGTGATCCCCAGTCATATGTGGTTTGCGATTACGGAACCGGAACTGGGGGTCTTCGTCATCGAGGAGCCGTTTCATGACGAACGGGTCAAGTCCTGCCTGATCGTCGGCGAGGCGCGCGCGATCCTGCTCGATACCGGCATGGGCGTCGCTGACATCCGTGAGGTTGTCGACCGGCTGACGGACCTGCCGATCCTCGTTGTCAACAGCCACGCCCATTGGGACCACATCGGCGACAACCACCGCTTCGAGGAGATCTGGATCCATGAGGCGGAGAGCGATGCTCTCCAGTCGGGTGTCGGCAACGCGGTCCTGCGCCGCTGGTTCCAGCCGGTGCACCTGACGGGACCACTGCCGGATGGGGTGAGCGCGGACACGATCAACATTCCGCCAAGCACGCCGACCGGGACCGTGCGTGATGGCCAGGTGATCGACACCGGTGCACGCCTGCTGGAGGTGTGGCACTGCCCCGGCCACTCTCCCGGGGGCATCGTGCTCGTCGACCATGCCAGCGGTGCGCTGTTCAGTACCGATGTCGCGTACGCCGGGGCGCTGTACGTCTACGGGGCGGCGGATCTGCCGGTGTATCAGCGGTCGCTGCACCGTCTCGCCGCGTTGGCGCCCGACCTGAAGGCGGTCTACCCATCCCACGGCGAAAGCCCCATCTCACCCCGGATGCTGCCGCGCATGGCGGAGG
>DASYVY010000230.1:0-4895 GCA_035936535.1 Thermomicrobiales bacterium
GATCAGCCGTTCAGCCATCTCCTCATCGAGGTCCGCGGATGCGCCCTCCTGGCCTTCCGCTCGGTGTATCTCCATCGATCATCTCCTCGCGTGGTTCGCATTGTCGCATAGTCCTTGCGTACGATTGCCCCGGCACTGCGCACCGCACCGACCATTGCCGGCGATGCCACATGCTCGATTCCGGTGCGTGTCGTCCTCGAAGCGGAGAAGCGGACGCAATTGGGTTCCCGGGCGGAACACGCTCGTAACAATGGGGTTGGGAAGGACGGAGATGGACCAGGGAAACGGCGGAAATCGTCGCGAGGAGCACGACCCATTGCGCGGAGGGGCGGCCATGTTTGTCAGCCAGGTTCTCGGGCTGACCGACCCCACGACAGACCTTGCCAACGATCTCTCGCCAATCAAGCGCGACGTGAATGCGTCCGTCTACACCATTCAGCTGGAGTCCTCCGTTGGCCCGGCGGCTTTTCTCGTCTATGCCTACGTCCTCGATGACCGGGGCGGAGAAGGGCACACCGGCAGGGAGCTCTTCGACGCGGGACTGGCGACGCTCCAGCAGGCGGCCCAGCGCTCATCGCCGGGTCCACGCGCCGTGGCACATGCCGAGACCGAAACCTACGGGTTTATCCTGGCGACGACTCCCGGCACCTACCGTGCCCTGACTGGCGTCCCCGAACCGTCCATCCCGCATGAACCGTCACCAGGAGCGCCGCCGCCGTTTGAGGATGCCGCGCAGATCCGGAGCGACGCGGCGCAGGACCTGCTCGCCACGCTCCGCCGCGCGAATGCCCATGCGACGGACTGGCTCGCCGCGGTGCAACGCTCATCGAATGGCGAGGATGGTGACCCCAGCAAGGAATCGATCGCATTCTCGGAGGAGGAAACCGAGCTGGCGCTGTTCCTGCTCGATGACGAATCGATCGGCAACCTGCTGCGTGCCCTTAACCTGCTGGTCTCAACCGCTCAGCGTCAGGCCGCTGCCGCGCTCAGCGATGAGGACAGCGAGCCTGAAGGCTGGGATTGACCGCGCCGCGACATGCTCAAGGGAGATCGGAATGGGCCTTCGCGAGCTCGTGTAGGCGCTGCACGAGTTGGTCTTCGTCAGTCACGACCCCGAGCGAGCGCTGCATGCCACCGACGATAAAGCTGTTCACATAGAACGCCTGGTTGTCGATACCCGACTGGTTGGGATCGGGTTGCGAGCGTAGCCGGATATCGGTCGCCAGCCCGAGCACACCCAGGTAACGGGAGGGATCGACCCGTTTGCTCAGGCAGTCCATGTACCCCGCTTCCCAGTTCGTCCCGGAATCCTCGCTTACCTGGCACACGTAGACGTTGCAGGCCTCCAGCGCTTCAAGGTCCGCATCGTAGATCTTGCGCACGGTGATGCCGGTTCTGGTCTTGTCGTTGATCGGTTCGCTCTCGTTCGGGCAATACACCTCGAACCCGTGTGACCGCAGGACGCCGGTGAGCCAGAGGTTGTAGCGAACCTCGGCGGCGACAAACATCGGCCCGCCCAGATAGACTTTCACAGTTGCATCCCCCGAGAGCGAGCCTCAACCACTGCCCTGACCAGATATTCCGGACGGCGAGCCCTGGTAGCGCTGATGCCAGGCGTGCTCCTGATCCTTGGACACCCGGACAAACGTTGCCGTCGCCTCGGCGAGCAGCGTACCGTCCGCCAGGCGCCGGATCTCCCCGCGCATCTCCAGCACCCGGCGACGATCCCTGAGCAGATACCCGACCGCCTGCGTCTCCTCCCCAATCCTCACCGGCTGGCGGAAACGGGTAGTCAAGGCGCCGGTCACTGCCCAGATATCATGCCGGTACAATGACCACGCCATGACTTCATCCAGCACCGTTGCCAAGATCCCGCCATGAACGACGCCGGGATAGCCTTCCACGCGTGGCGGTGGACAGAACAGGGCGAAAACACCATTCCCGTCAGGATCTGGTGCGAACCGCAGGTGCAATCCATGCCGGTTCAACTCGCCGCAACCGAAGCAGTGGTGAGGATTGACGAGCGCGGCCGACCGCTCGAGCTCGGGTCCGCTCATTGCGGGTGCGTCCCCTCCTGGTCCGGGTCGCTTGCGCTCTCGGCGCCGAGGACCGCATCCGCGATCCGCGCCAGCGATGGTCCGGCCTCCGCCTCGATCGCGACATCGGCCAGATGATCGATCGGTGTCGCGGTGCGGTTGATGATGATCAGCGGGCTGCCATTCTGCTTGGCGATCACTGGTATACGCGCGGCCGGGTTGACGACGAGTGAGCTCCCGACGACCAGCATCAGGTCGCACGCCTGGGCCACGGCGAATGCCGTGCGCAGTTCCCGCTCCGGGAGCGACTCGCCGAACAGGATCGTCCCGACCCGAAGGACGCCGCCGCACACCGGGCAGCGCGGATCGGTTTCCCCCGCTTCAAGTCGCCGCTGGATGGACTCTCCGCTCCAGATCCGGCCGCAGGAAATGCAGCGGATGCGATGCGTCGATCCGTGAAGCTCGATCACCCGCTCGGGAGCATGACCGGCCCGGAGGTGGAGGCCATCGATATTCTGCGTCACGATCGCCAGGAGTCTGCCGGCGCGCTCGAGCCGGACAAGCGCCCTGTGCCCCGCGTTCGGCTGCTTGGCCAGCATCTCCGGATACCGGACGCGGCGCTCCTGCCAGTGTGCCTTCCTGGAGGCCTCATCCGTCCTGATGGTGTCGATGTGGGGAATCTGCTGCCGGGCCCAGACGCCATTCGGTCCGCGATAATCGGGGATCCCGGACTCGGTGCTGATGCCAGCGCCGGTGAAGACGGCCATGTGCTTGCTGGCACGCACGAGCTTGATGATCTCTTCCATCGGGTTGGCCGTTGATTGTGGTACCGGGGACCGGGCCGCGATGGGCATGTTGGACTGATTCACGGGAATGATGATTGCTCCTGAGGGATACATCGGGGGGCCGTACCAAGAAGAGCGTCGACCCGAACACGCGTGGATCGCGTGTGGCGCCCTGCCTCTAGGATAGCGGTCCAACGCAACCGGATCCCCGGCGCCTTCGACGCATCGCGCGATACCCTTGTGTACGTACAATCCGCGTGGTAGCATCCGCTGATACCAATGCGTGCCAGATGGTCACACCGTGCTCCCGCACCGCGACGCGACCTCGATCGCAGGTGTTGCGTGCTCGTGAGTTCCAGACCAGGTGATGGGTCCGGGACCAGCCGAGCATGCCAGGCAATCACGCCTCGCGCGGGAACCCTCCCTGGGTTCCGGGGGAATAGCCATGTTGATTTCCGATCTTGCGATGCGCGACATGGATCGGGAGGCGCACGACCTGCTCGGGTGGATTCCAGGAATCGCGCGATGGCTCAGGCGGCCCCTGATCCACGGCTCTTGCCAAGCAGGACACAAGAACATCGCGGTCGTCAGCGTGCCCACACGGGCCTCTGCGCACCCGACCGTCCCGAGTGATCGAGACGATGGAAGGATGACGGTGCCCGAACACGACGAGGAATCTCCGTTTCGCTGGCGCCGGCACCCCCAGCTGCGCAATCTGGCGGCCGTCGATTCCACCGGGTCGCCTGCTGTCGGTCGTGATGCCCATTCCCTGGCGGTGCGAGGCGTCTTCCTGGCCCGGTGTGGTCGGCTGGAGCAGGCCCGAGTGGCCTTTGCCGCTGCCGCCCGTGATGACGCGGTGAGCCTCTCCGACACCCCCGACTTCTGGAGCCTGTCGCGGAGCGCCATGCTCGCCGCCTCGGATGCTTATGCCGATGTGGGGCGGTTCCGGGATGCCTCGGCCCTGGCGGCCCATGTCCGAACGACCTATCGTCCCCGTGCCGTTCGCCCTGTCGCCATCCCCCATCGCCGGGATGTCACCGCCCGCGGCGATTAGGGTTCTTTCCCAGAACCGCCCCGTATCCAGGCGATGGAGGTCCGGGACCACGACGCAAGATGGGCATCAGCCCGGTGTCCGGCGCGAAGCTGCCTGATACCGGGCCCACATGAATGCTCGCCGCGCGGGACATCGTCCATGCCCCCGTGACGTCGGTGCCCGGAATGGCACGATTCCGCTCCCTTCCGGATGTCGATCCATGCCCGGCTGCGTCCGCCATGTCCTGGCATATCCGCTCACGATGTGAGAGGTCTTCTGGACTAGAGTCTCCCCTTCCAGCGACGGAAATGTGCTGGCGGGTCCGGCGAGGGCACCTATAACCAATCTGCAGATCGAGCGGACGCAGAAACGCCCAGTGCATGAATGCACCGGGCGGTAATGCTCTGCTCGATCGCAGCCGAGGGATACCAGCTTGACCGCGATCGAGAGGCCAAGCTTCGGAGAGGAAGGTTGAGAAGTGGTACCAACATCCTTCGTTTCCTTCAGGTGCCAGCACACTGGAGTGAGGAAGATGAGGATTGTGATATGCCAGGCGACCGGCTAACGTCGCCCGAGGCGGCTAAGGAGTCTGCGGAGCGCGATGTGGATGTCATGCCTTGAGCGTTGCCATCGCGATCCGGACTGGCCCTGCGTCAGGACCGTCCAGCGGAAGATCCCGGCGAGCCGAAATGTGTTAATTGTCAAGGAGCAATGCGCTTCGCTGCGCCACGGCGTCTCTTTCTCTGAGTCGTCTGCACCTATCGTAGCATCGCGATATGGTGTTGTCCAGACCCTCGGCGATATCTGTGAGATTTTGCACGACCTTGGATACTTGCCGTTGTGCAATATGCTCAACGAACGCGTGCCCGAAGCGTGTCCGCCAGCGATTCCAATCGGGAGCGGTCGATCGCGTAATACTTCATGCCCCGACGCGGCTCCACCTGCACGAGACCTGCCCGCTCCAGCTGGGAAAGGTGCCGGGATACGGCTGATTGAGCGATGCCAAGCCGTCCTACGATCTCCTGCGCATAAAGCTGGCCA
>DASYVY010000231.1:0-1689 GCA_035936535.1 Thermomicrobiales bacterium
CGGCCACCGCGTGTGCCAGAGCTACGGACCCGCGTTCGCGCATGCCTGCCCTGTCGTCTCGAATCCCATGGGAACCGACGCAGGGACGGACACAAGCTCCGTCCGCGAACAAGCATGCAGCCAGATCGACCCAGGTGACCAGCGTCAGCAGCACGGCACCTTTGCGGTGCTCGCCGTGCCGACTGTTCCCACCCCGGCTGGCTCCGGGCGGCGTTCCCGCCCGATCTGGATCACGGGTGCAGCGGTAGCATTCCCGCCACAGCAGGTCGCGGCCGGTAGCGCGGGATCGTCGCAGCATCCGGTCTGTTCGGCGACGATGGTCGATTGGGCAACGGTCCCGCAGCATCCCGCCTCCCCGGCGCCACCACGGCTTGACGAACACACCCCCGTCTCCGGCAACACCAGCTCGACCCTGCGCGCGCCCTCAAGGTCACCGGTCAGCGCGGCGGCGATCGAGCGGACCTGCTCGTACCCGGTCAGCATCAGGAACGTCGGGGCGCGACCATAGCTCTTCATCCCGGCGATGTAGAGATCCGGCTCCGGGTGGCGCAGCTGTTCGGCGCCATGGGGAGGAACTGTTCCGCACGAGTGGAGGTTGGGGTCGATCATCGGCGCCAGGATCGATGGACTCTCCAACGACGGGTCCAGATCGAGCCGGACTTCCCGCAGCATCCCGAGATCGGGCCGGAAACCGGTCGCGGCGACGATCTCGTCGACCGGCGGAAGGGCACCGGATGCCGTCTGCACGACGATCCCCCCTTCCGTCTGTTCGAGCCGCTGGATCCGGACGCCTGTCTCGACCTGGATCGCACCGGTCTCCGCCAGCTGCCGGATGCGCTGCCCAAGCGAGCCTCGCTCGGGCAGCGCATCGGCCGTCTCACCGCCGAAGAGCTGGGCCGTCGTTGGCCGTCGCACAGCCCAGATGACGCGGGTTTCCGGTACCTCTCCGGCGAGCGTCATCAGGTCCTGCAGGGCGTTGAACGCGGAATGGCCGCTGCCAACCACGAGCACTCGCTTTCCGGCATACCGGGCACGCTCGATTCCCAGCACGTCCGGGATGGCGTACCGGATCCGTCCGGCCAGTGCATGCTCCCCTGGGACGGGGAGACCATTGGCACCGAGCGGATTGGGCGCATTCCACGTCCCGGAGGCATCGATCACGGCGCGGGCCTGGACGATGCGCTCATCGTCCGCACCGGAACGGGTTAGGACCACCACGAAGGGATGCGCTGCACGGTCGGCATCCTTCATCTTGTCGAGGCCATCGCGACTGACGGCGACGACCCGTTCGCCGTAGCGGACATGTGGGGCGATCGCCGGATGCGCGGCCAGCGGCGCGAGGTACACATCGACCAGCTCGTTCCCGGTCGGGTACGCCTCCGCATCGGGCATCGACCAGCCGGTCGCTTCCAGCAAGCGCCAGGCGGCGGCATCGATGTTGTACCGCCATGGGGAGAAGACCTGGACATGCCCCCACTCGCGGACGGCGGCCCCGGGTCCCGGCCCCGCTTCGATCACGACGAACGGTTCATCGCGCTCCGCCAGATGCGCGGCGGCGGCGAGGCCGACCGGCCCGGCCCCGATGATCGCGACCGGCAAAGTGATGGCGGATGGGCTGGTGGTCATGGTGCGGCTCCCACTGACATCGAGACAACAACCGTCATCGGTTTTTTACGATGACTACAACGA
>DASYVY010000232.1:0-4759 GCA_035936535.1 Thermomicrobiales bacterium
GTCTAGATCCGGCACTCGAGCTCCGTACCGGAACGGCTCCGATCGTCGAGGAAACGCGCCTGCCTTACTGAAACCGGTGAGACAGGCGCGTCATGCCGTGTCCCGATCGTTGCTATACTCCTCTCACGAAACCATATGCACGGCACTGGGCCTGGTTACGAAGCCCCGATCATTCGCTCATCGGTACATGGAGAATCTGTGGTCAAGCCCATCGTTGCCATCGTCGGTCGTCCAAACGTTGGGAAATCTACCCTCTTCAATCGCCTGATCGGTGAGCGGCGCGCAATCGTTCAGAACGAACCCGGCACGACGAGGGATCGTGTGTACGGCACCGCGGAATGGGTCGGCCACGAGTTCACGGTGATCGATACCGGTGGCCTCATGGACGAGGACGAGGTCCGGTCCGGCGCGGTCGAATCGGAAACCTACATTGCGGCTCAGACCCGGGACCAGGCGACGAGTGCCATCGCGGAAGCCGATGTCATCGTCTTCATGGTCGACGTGATGGCCGGCACGACCGCCGGCGACGCCGAGATCGCGACCATGCTCCGGCGGGCCGACAAACCGACGATTCTCGCCGTCAACAAGGCGGATAGTGTGCAGCGCCGGGATCTCGCCTACGAGTTCTTCGAGCTGGGACTTGGAGACCCGATCGCGGTGTCCGCATACCACGGAAATGGAACTGGTGACCTTCTCGACAAGATCGTCGACAGCCTGCCCGAAGCGGAGGAAGAAGAGGAAACCGAGGGGCCAAGGATTGCCATCGTAGGGCGGCCGAACGTAGGAAAAAGCCGCCTGCTCAATGCATTGCTGGGTCAGGAGCGGGCGATCGTCAGCGACCTTCCGGGGACGACGCGTGACAGCCTCGATACCGAGATCGTGTGGGAGGGAAAGAAGCTCACCCTGATCGATACCGCCGGGATTCGCCGGCGCGGGCGGGTCGAGCATGGGATCGAGCGGATATCGGTGATGCGCTCGATGCGCGCGATCGATCGTGCCGATGTCGTCCTCCTGCTGATCGATGCAACCGAGGACTTCACGGCGCAGGATCTGCATATCGCCGGGTACGTCGAGGAACAGAAAAAGGGTCTTGTTGTCGTTGTCAACAAGTGGGACCTCGTCGAGAAGGATTCCACGACGATGGACGCCTACCGAAAGCGGGCGCAGGTCCAGCTGGACTTTCTGCCTTACGCGCCGCTCGTCTTCATCTCCGCCAAGCTTGGGCAGCGTGTGGATCAGGTAATCGACACGGCGCTGGTCGTCATCAAGGAGCGCGAGAAACGCGTAAGCACGGCCGCGCTGAACAAGATGCTCAACGAAGCCGTTGCCAAGCATCAGCCGCCCTCGCGACCCGGCAAATGGATCAAGTTCTTCTATGCTACTCAGGCCGATGTTGCCCCTCCGACCTTTATCTTCTTCTGCAACGACCCCAAGTTGATCCACTTTTCGTACCGCCGGTACATCGAGAACGAGCTGAGGGAAGCGTTCGGCTTTCAGGGAACGCCCCTCCGGATCTCGTTTCGAAGTCGCAGGGAAGCGGTGTAGCCATGCCCCTGATCGGTTCCCTTGGGCTCATTCTCGGCGCCTACATCGTGGGGGGAATCCCCTGGGGTGTGGTACTTGGACGGGTGTTCAAGGGAGTCGACGTCCGCCAGCATGGGAGCGGTGCAACCGGGGCGACCAATGCGCTCCGGATCCTGGGCTGGAAATTATCAGTGGCCGTCTTCGTCCTTGACTTCCTGAAGGGCTTGTTGCCGGTCGCACTGGCCAGATCGCTGGACAGTCCAGGCTGGGTCATTGGGGCGGTCGCGGTCGTTTCGGTTGCTGGCCATTGCTGGTCACCATTCATCGGCTTCCGGGGTGGCAAGGGCATGGCCACTGGGGGCGGCGCTGCGGTCGCGCTAATGCCCTGGCTCTTCTTCATGTTGGTGCCGATGATCATCGTCGTGGCAATCACGCGATACGTGTCGCTCGCCTCGCTGAGCGCTGCCGCCAGTGGCTCCGCGCTCGTCATCGCGCTCGCGCTCTCGGGATCATTCCCGAGCTGGTGGGCGGTCGGGGTCGTCACTGTGGCGACGATCATCGTGATCCAGCACCGCGGCAACATCGCCCGGCTGTTGAACGGGACCGAGCGCAAATTCGGGAACCGCGAGCACGCCGGTGCCTGATGCTTGAGCGGTCAGCTGGGGTACCCGTCCGGATGGGCCTGAACCCAATCCCAGTGAGATCCGATCATCTGATCCAGTGTTGAGTGAACTGGTGTCCAGCCGAGCACACTCCGCGCCTTGCTGGAATCGGCGACAAGGGACGGTGGATCCCCATCACGCCGAGGACCGTATGCCACGGGCAGCGTGCGATCGGTGGTGAGCTCGACAGCCTGCACCATCTGGTTGACCGAGAACCCGTTCCTGGTTCCCAGATTGATCGGCCCCAGAGTCTGATCCAACTTTTTGAGCGCAAGGATATGCGCCTCGGCCAGATCGACGACATGGACATAATCACGCACCGCTGTCCCGTCGTCAGTAGGGTAGTCGGTGCCGAACACCGTGAAGGTCTCACGTTTGCCCCGGAGCGCATCGACGGCGACGGGGATAATGTGCGTTTCAGGGCGGTGATCCTCTCCCAGCCTGCCCATGGCTCCGGCCACGTTGAAATACCGGAATGCAGCATAGGCGAACCCGAAGCGGGTGCTGTAGTCGTGCAGGATCCGCTCGACCATGAGCTTGGATTGCCCATATGGATTGATCGGGCGGGTCGGAGAGCCCTCCGTGATCGGCAGCGTTTCCGGCACCCCGTAGACTGCGGCGGTGGATGAGAAGACGAACCGACCGATTCCTGCATCCTTCACTGCATCGAGGAGATTGATTCCACCTATTACATTCGTGCGGTAATACGCATCCGGGCGCTCGACGCTCTCCGGCACGAGGTGCAGGGCGGCGAAGTGAAGAACCGCCTCCACGTTGGCCTCCGAGACCGCTCTCATCGTTGCTTCGGTATCACGAAGATCGCAGTTGACGAAAGAAGCGCCATCGGGAATGGCCCTTCGATGCCCGCGCTCCAGGTTGTCGAGCACCACGACATCGTAGCCGTCCTCGAGCAGCATGGCGGTCGCGACGCTCCCGATATATCCCGCTCCGCCGGTCACGAGCACCCGCATATACTGACTCCGTTTCGAATGTGCCACAGGCCGTTCCATATAGGGCAGCTACCGGGCTAAAGCGACCTGCCGCCATGGTACACTGACGCCGCATCGGCAGGCCCCGCGCGGATCCCGGCAGGGTGCATCGCCCGACACAATGCGTGCCGTCGGCCCTGTTCCAGACAAGAGGAGTTCCCATGGTCACGACGGTACACGACGTACTTCGTCAGGCCGATCCCGAGGTAGCTGCGTCGATCCAGCGGGAGCGCCGCCGGCAGATCGACGCGATCGAGTTGATCGCTTCCGAGAACTACGCCAGCGAGGCCGTGCTGGAGGCAGTCGGAAGCGTCCTCACCAACAAGTATGCGGAAGGCCTGCCGGGGAAGCGGTATTACGGCGGTTGCGAGTTCGTCGACGAGGTCGAAGAGCTCGCCATTGAGCGGGCGAAACGGCTGTTCGGCGCCGAGCACGCCAACGTGCAGCCGCACTCGGGCGCGAGCGCGAACCTGGCGGCGTACTTTTCCCTGCTCGATCCGGGGGACCGCATCCTCGGCCTTAACCTCTCCGAAGGCGGACACCTGACGCACGGCAAGGATGTCAATTTCTCGGGCCGGTTCTTCGACGCGCACTTCTATGGCGTGGATGCCGAGACCGGGCTGATCGATTACGACGCCGTGTTGGCAAAGGCAAAGGACGTTCGGCCGCGGGCGATCATCGCCGGAGCAAGTGCCTACAGCCGGATTATTGATTTCAAACGGTTTCGCGAGATCGCCGACGAGGTCGGGGCCTTTCTCTTCGCCGATATCGCGCACATCGCCGGGTTGATTGCGGGCGGTCAGCACCCCACATCTGTCGGTCATGCGCATATCACCACCTCGACGGCCCATAAAACCCTGCGGGGCCCCCGTTCCGGTTTCATCCTCACCAGCGAAGAATACGGAAAGGGCATCGACAAGACGGTGTTCCCCGGAATGCAAGGTGGGCCGCTGATGCACGTCATTGCCGCCAAGGCGATCGCGTTTGGCGAAGCGCTCCAGCCGTCGTTCCAGGACTATGCGCGGCAGATCGTAGTCAACGCCCAGGCGATGGCAAACGCCTTTGTCGAGCGGGGTTTCCCGATCATCTCCGGCGGCACGGACAACCATCTCATGCTCGTCGATGTTGGATCGATCGGAATCAGCGGCCGAAAGGCCGAGCGCATGCTCGACAGCGTTGGCATTTCGACCAACCGGAACACCATCCCGGGCGACACGCGATCGGCGCTTCAGGCCAGCGGAATCCGGATCGGGACGGCCGCGATTACCACCCGAGGATTCGGGGTCGAGGAATCGATCCAGGTCGCTGACCTGATCGCGCGGGTCCTGAAAGCACCGGAAGACGAGACGAATCTCGCCCAGGTTGCTACTGCGGTCAAGGAGTTGACGGCCGGCTTTCCGGTTCCCGGTATCGATCGCGCCAGTCTCGACTGACAACTAACACCTGACATCGATCAAGCAGGAGAAGAGGCCAGCAGTCGGCGTTGGCGCGTGCGTCCCAACCGCACATCACCGCGTGAGCTGATCGGGTGCCCGATCCGAAAGGCCGTGACCAGCGCAGAACCGGCTTCCCGGCGCCGGACAC
>DASYVY010000233.1:0-2421 GCA_035936535.1 Thermomicrobiales bacterium
GAGCTGATCCGGTTGTTGGAGAGGGACGCTACGGAGGTGCCTCCGCCGGACAGCTGTGCGCGTCACCTGGACCTGCCACAGGCGCGGCTGGAGGCACGGGAAGGCGCGGAGACGATCGACTGGTACCGGCACCGGTCCCGCGAGTTGCAGGAGAACATGGAGGTTCGGCGATGAGGTGATGGAGGTTGGCGAGCGGTCGATCGACGAGGCACCGCGATTGCCAACCATCCGGGCTATGGCCCCTCGCCCGGCTGACCCCGGCCAGCTCGCCGCCCATTACGCTCATCTGGTTATCCGAACCCCACTTCCGATGCCATTCCTTCGGGATGGCCCAGGAGCGAATGCGGTCCATCGCGTATCAGCAGCTGCACCGGTCCTTGTAGAGCGCAGCCGCTCCCAGCGAAGCCCACCATCCACTCCGGGCTGGCGGGGGCGGCGGGGACTCTCCGGTCCAGCAGGATTGGAGCGGCCATTGGGCCACCCCAGAAGAGACCGGCGCAGCGGCGGCGGGAGCTCCTTCCTTCGTCAGGATGACAACTCGTAAGGTGGATG
Organism: Thermomicrobiales bacterium; assembly: GCA_035936535.1. GTDB lineage: Bacteria > Chloroflexota > Chloroflexia > Thermomicrobiales > UBA6265 > CADCWJ01. Next base: position 553 of record DASYVY010000233.1, read on the forward strand.
GGGACATGGCGTCGCGTACCGCTGCGACGCAGCCCGTAGCCCGCTCAGGTCACGGCTGCTTCGGTGATCTCCAGCAGGCCGCGCTCGCTATCCAGTCCCGTCAGGCAGCCGATCGGCAGCATCAGGATCGGCGACGTGTGCCCCGCATCGACGTCCGCTAGCACCGGAAGCGCCCATCGCGCCGTCCGCTCCCGGATCACCGCGTGCAGGCTGTGCCGGTCGCCGTCCGTGTAGCCATAGGGGCGGGCGACGACCATTTCCCGGATCCAGTCGAAGACGCCCATGTTCTCGTAATCGGACAGCATCCCGTCGACCGTCGCCGGGGATGGCCGCTCTTCCGAGGTTTCGAGGAACAGGATCGCGTCCGCGAAATCCGGCCACCAGCGGGTTCCGCGAAGATGTTGCAGGCTCTCCAGGCAGCCGCCGATCAATCGTCCCTCGGCCTGGCCGTGCCGGAGCCAAGTCCAGCCAGTGGACGGCGTCATCACCCGGGGGCGGGTCTCGTCCTCACCCGTCTCCCAATCGAGGAACTCCTCGGTCCAGGCCCGTGCGGGCCGCAGCGCTCCCACCGGCAGCGGGCGGGTGATCGCGGCCAGTGCCGATTCCCGGGCGTACTTCGGCATTGCCGGGTATTCCGCCCAGTCGGTCATGACCGAGGGCCCGTTGAAGGTCACCATCCCGCTCTCGGCCCAGATCGCGACGTTGAGCACCGTGATGTCCGAGAATCCCATGAAGATTTTGGGATTGTCCCGGATCAGGTTCCAGTCGATCAGCGGCAGCAGCTGGCAGGCATGGTCGCCGCCGATCGTCGCGATGATTGCACGGACCTCGGGATCCTGGAACATGTCGTGCAGGTCCGCGACCCGTTCCTCCGGGGAGGCCGAGACCCATCCGGCATTGCGTAACGTGTGCGTTCCGATCCGGGTGCGGAATCCAAGCGCCTCGATCTGCCGGATCCCGCGTTCCAGCCGACGCCGTAACGACGCTCCGCCGAACCATGACGGGCTGATGATCCCGACCGTCTCTCCTGGTCGCAACGCTGCCGGTTTTGTCGGATGCATGCCTGGTGTCTCCGGGGTACAGGTCCTGCCGCTCGCGAACCGCCCGCGGCCGATCGCGTTCTATCGTTATCGTCCCATGGGCGCGTCCACAATTGTCGACTGGGCGGTACGATGGCAACTGGCAGCGGCTGTCAGCGGCGCGGTGAGGAAGAAGGCGATCCTCCGCCATGCCCTCTCGCCAATCGCGCGGTCACGGCAATCATGTGGGGAGCGAAAGACAGTGGACCGGCCAGCGTGGATGCCAGATGAACTTGCCCATGCCGGAACCGAGCATCTCGACCCCGGCTACGTGCCGGGGTATGACCGGAAAGCCGGCACCGACCCCGCGGAGGATGTCGAGGTCCTGCGCGGTCTCGGGCTGGGCAAGGCGCACACGGTCGTCGATCTCGGGGCTGGCACCGGGACGTTCGCCCTGGCCATCGCGCCATTCTGCCACCGCGTGATCGCGGTCGATGTCTCCCCCGTCATGCTCGGTCTCCTTGACGAGAAGGTCCGGCAGCACGGGATCGACAACGTCACGCTGGTCCAGAGCGGATTCCTTGGCTATCGGCACCAGGGCGAGCCGGCCGATGCTGTCTATTCCAGGAATGCCCTGCACCACCTTCCGGATTTCTGGAAGGTGGTGGCCCTCGATCGGGTGGCCGCCATCCTGAAACCCGGCGGCGTCCTGCGGCTGCACGACCTTGTCTACTCTTTCGAGCCGGGCGACGCCGAACGGGCCCTTGAAGCCTGGTTTGCCGGGGCGGTTACGCATCCGGAACACGGCTGGACCCGCGCGGAGCTCGAGACGCACGTTCGGGAGGAGCAC
>DASYVY010000234.1:0-13400 GCA_035936535.1 Thermomicrobiales bacterium
CAACAGGTGCGCCACTTCCTCGAACGACGCCTTCCCGGCCAGTTCATGGATGTCATAGCCCCGATAGACGAGCTTGCCCTCTTCACCGAAGACCTCGCTCAGGGCGGTCGACGCCGCGACAACGGTTTCCAGGCCGTTCGGCTTGGGTGGTTCGGTGGCGGTGACGGTCGCGGAATCGGACATGGACCTGGTTCCTCTCTGCTGATCTGCTGACGGAGCGTGACAACCGTCTGCGTGCCCAGGCGCGTGCGTGGGAGGCGGGATGGGAGGACGCGCTCCCGGGGAGAACCCGGCTTCTTGCGCGTTGGATACAGACCGTTCGGAACGCTTCCGTACCCATTGCCCAAATCGTTGCACGATGCACGCCGCCGCTTCACGGCCGTTCAAGAGGGCAATCCTAGCATGGCTTTCGCCACGCGCGCGCCGGCCCGGACGCGTCCGTCCGCGCACTGCGATGCTGTGACTCGTTGACATACCACCCCTCGCCTGATAGAGTACGTACACCTCAGCCTTCCCATTTCTGAGGCGACCGGGAGCGGTCGCGGGGCTCCATCCCACTGCGATCGCTCGCTGGTGTTCAGGATCACGACCTTCCGCAACGGCAATGGCGCGAACGTCCCGAAACCAGCGTCCGCTCTCCGCCTGGTATTTCAGGCGCATGCCGTGAACAGCGCTACGGCGCCGGAGGCGTGGAACCCGACACATGCCTCACCCTCTCGGTGCCTCTCCCTTCCACGGTAGACCATCCCCCGGGCCGCAATCCACGTCGCCGCGTGAGCCGTTTGCCGTGCGGGCGATGTACGCCAACCAGACGCGCTGGCTTATCCGTCTCGCAGTCGGCGCAGGCTCCCCATCCGCGACAGGCCGGGCTTGGGAGGACGGCGGCCTGGTTGCCGCCCGCACCGGATCGACCGGGGTTCTGGTTACCCCGCTCGGTGGCGATCCCACCCCTGGACAGATCGACGCCGGCCTGGCCTGGCTCGCCCTGAATGGCGGCGGCGATGTGCTTATCTGGTCGGCGGTTCCGAATCCGTCGCTCGACCTCGTGTTTGCCAGCCGTGGCTGCCAGGAATCCTTCGTCCCCTGCTGGATGTGGCGGACCCTGCCGATGGATGCCCTACCCCGGCCGGTGCCTCGTGACATCGCGATCAGCATCGCGACCGAAGGCGACCGCGCGGAGCTCGCCGGAGTGCGGGATGTGCCCTACGCCACACCGGACCTGTCGTTGCCGATCCTCTCGCTGGCGACCCGGGAGGAAACACCACGCTCGGTGTGGCTGGTGATCGCGCGGCAGCGGCATCGGCCACCGAACCGCCCCGCTCCGATCGTCGGTGTCGGTACGCTGCATCTGCTCGATGTCGAGGGGAAGACCATCGCTGGCCTGTACAACCTTGGGGTCCGGCCGGACCAGCAGGGCCGGGGTATCGGTACCGCGCTCACAGCCGCCCTCTGCCGGATCGCGACCGCCCACGGCGCGGCCGGGATCGCCCTGAATGCGACTCCGGCTGGGGAGCCAGTGTATCGCGGTGCCGGCTTTGTCGAAACCGGCCGCGGGCAGACTTGGTTCCTGCCCCAGGAGCGGCTGCGCTCGCGCCCTGATCCCGACACCGTGCGGGGGGCTGAAGTGCTCGGCTCCGGCATGACCAGCGATCTTCCTGCGTCGCTTGCCGGGACAGACCGGATGCCGAACGGGGACACCCCGCTCGCCTTCGCGGCACGCTTCCGGCAGCGACGGAGTGCCGTGTGGCTGATGGCCAACGGCGCCAGGCCGGAGATTCCCGCACTGTGGAGAGTTGGGCTCAGGGCAGAGGCACTGGCCGCGATGCAGGATCCTCGCTACCTCAACGCTCAGGACGGCCCTGAAGGAACCACCCCGCTGCACGAGGCGATCCGCGACGACGATGTGGAACTCGCCCGGCTCCTCGTCGGTGCCGGGGCGGATCTCTCGATTCAGGACCGCCAGTACCGGAGCACGCCACTCGGGTGGGCACGTGCGCTCCACCGTCCGCACCTTAGCACTCTCATCGAGGCTGCCTCACCCGATCCCGAAGGATAGCGGTGCTCCCGGAGTTAGCACGGGAGCATCCTTACGCATGTGTCTCCGGACCGGCCCGTTGCCACGGGCATTCGCGCCGCCATGTGACGCGGAGCCAAGGACAAGTGCGGTCGATCCGGTTGGTACCGGGGCTCCCGTCGTCCCGCTGGTTACGGCGTGAACTCCACCGTCCGCTCGCGCACCCAGGCGGCGAACCGGGAAGTCGCCGCTTCAAGACTGTCCTCTCGCTCGGCAACGGCAATTAGCTGATCCGCGATCTCGAATCGGTCTCCGGTGTAATCGAGACCATTCGCGCGGAGGAAGACGATCATGCTGTAAAGGGCAGTTCGCTTGTTTCCGTCGAGGAACGGCTGATTCTGGGAGATACCCAACGCGAGAACGCAGGCCTGCTCGAGGAGATCGGCACCTCCGTAATATGCCGCCGCCTGTGCTCGCTGCACTGCCGACTCCAGGAGTGCTTCGGATCGGAGCGGCGCCGGTGACCAGCCCATCCCCGTCATCACTTGGCGATGAAGCGCAACGACCTCAGCTGGTGCGAGGTACCGTACCGTCATGCCCGTCTTCTCCACCTCCGCACTGTGTGTCTACTTATCGGCCAAGTATTCGAACACGTCCTTGTATTCTTTAAAGACATCATCAGCGACATTCTGGAGAGCTGGATCGAGAACGGGCGTCAGTTCCTGCTTTGTGGGGGTGAAGGCGATCTGCTGCCCCTCGCGCAGCTGGTACTTCTCCATCGCCGCCCGTGGGATCGTCACGACGTAGCTGTTGCCCTGCTTCCGGATCTTCGCCTCGATCATGGTTCTGCCCCTTCCATCAGTGGGATCAATCTTTCAAACATGTCTCTCTAGTATACGCGAGAGTGTATGCACAAGTAGAACGGTAGTCACGGCTTTCTCCTATCGACAGGGAGTATTCGCTCTGAACCGGCATCCGGACATGGAGACCCACGCCGCGATGACCTTCGACGGCCCATCGATACATTACGGAACATCAGGAGAGTGTCGTGCGGTATCAGCTGGTCGCGAAGAAGTCGCGCAAGTGGCGGTACGTCTCCCCGGGCGCTTCCTCGGCGAGGTAATGCCCGCAGTCGATCCCGGTTCCGGACACGTCATCTACCCAGCCGCGCCAGATCGCGATCGGGTCCCACCACGACAGATCGCCTTGGGCGCTCCAGAGCACGAGCAGCGGGCAGGCGATCCGGCGACGGCCACGCTCGGCCTCATCGAGGTCGTTGTCGAACGTCGCCCCGGCCCGGTGGTCCTCGCACATGGCATGGATCGTCCCTGGAGCGCGGATGCGGCGGAGGTAATCCTCCAGCGCTTCGGGGTCGAAGATGTCCCGCTGCCGGAGGTAGAAGTGATCCGGATCGCATCCGTACATCCGCTCGGGAAGGTCATACGGCTGCGCCATGAGGAACCAGCCCGGGTTGGCCAGGCCGTACCGCATATCGATCCGGCGCCACGTCTCGGCGGTCCGGTGCAACTGCCGGAATGATGTCGAGCACGGCAAGCCGCTCGACGCGCTCGGGATGATCGAGTGCCAACCGATAGGCGCAGCGACCGCCCCGGTCGTGTCCGGCGACCGCGAACCGCTCGTGACCGAGGCCCCGCATCAGCGCGACCATGTCCCGCGCCATCGCCTGTTTCGAGCACGGCTCATGGTCGTCGGTAGTTGGCGGCTTCGAACTCTCCCCGGATCCACGCAGGTCGGGCGCAACGACCGTAAACTCCCGGACGAGCTCTGGCGCGACCCGGTGCCACATCACATGGGTCTGGGGATGCCCGTGCTGCAGAAGCAGCGATGGCCCAGAGCCGCCAATCCGGACCCGCAATGTCGCCTCGCCGGTGTAGATTCGCCTCAGGTCGAACCCGTCAAACATAACGTCTCTTCCTTTCCCAGTCATGCCTCACCGGTCAGTCCCGGACCGAAGTGCCACTATTCGAACTGTGCGTAATAGGCCTCAACCGCTTCGGCATCGACCGTGCTGTCCGGCTCCATCCCGAGCCGGTCATATCGCTTGCGGCGTGCGCGCATATCCGCCAGAAGAATGGCCCGGGCATGGATCGCGATCTCTTCAGCGATCTCCCTCGGCACGACAACGATTCCATCGTCATCGCACCCAACGATGTCTCCTGGCCGCACCTGAACGCCCCCGCAGGCAATCGTTCCCTGCACCTCGACCACCTGGATCCGGCCCGGGATGATCGTCCGGCCACGCGCCCGCGCGCAGACCGGCGTCTTCTGGTGGGCGACTTCCGCGGTATCCCGGCAGTAGCCATCCGTGATGATCCCGACCGCTCCCTCGGCCACGGCACCGAGACTGTTCTCCGATCCCCAGAACCCGACTTCCCGGCCGCCGCCGCTATCCATGACGATCACATTGCCGGGCTTGATCAGGCCCTTCGTCCCGATGTTTCCAACTTCTTCAAACCAGATCCGGTGAGCGGCAACGATGTCCTCGGTTGTGTCCAGTTTCCACATTGGCCGGTTGGAAGGGACCGCGCGGATGGTCAGCGCCTCTCCCCAGAACTTCATGCCGAGCCACAGAGGGCGGATCTCGGGCGACATGAGGCCAATGTCGAAATAGCCGATGCCGTCCATCGCGTCACAGACATCCACCACTCGCAAGAACTTGTACAGCGCCGTCAGTGCCCCCCCTGAGCCCTGGTTCGTGTCAGCCTCAGGGAACGCATCGCCACTGGCCATTGCACGTCCTTTCCTCATTCACTGTTCGATCAGTGCTCGATGTTCGATTGTTCGGCTTAACCAGAAAAACGGGTATACCATCCACCATGCGATGGCGTCATCAGGCACCCGTGGTGGAGCGTGGAGGCCATCCGCCTTCTTCCTGATTCACATGGCTTGCGGCAACACCGAAGTGGCGCGACTTTGCCAGCTATGCCGAACAACGGGCGGGCTCGCGAAAGGCGAGCCCGCCCGTTGTTCGGCATGTGATTTGACGTGTCATCGCGTAGCCCGACGATCTACCGGGTTTCTTCCGTGCCATCCCCTGACGGCGAGGATTCGCCCCGGTAGACCCCTTCGAGCCTGCGACGAACCCGCGGCAACGCGACCACGATCGAGGTGATCCCGGCCCGCATCTGCTCGATCTGGGCCGGAGTGGGGTTCGACGACCGCACATTGGGATAGACCGCCCCGGTCAGTCCCTGCCGAAGGATTCCGATGAACCGCTCGATCTCGTCGGCCGTAGCGGCATCGAGCACGAACCGGTTCTGGTTGAATGCGTTGCCGAAGGCGTAGGCCCGTTCCCCCACATCGCTCCAATTGTCCCAGTTCAGCGTTTCTGGGAAGAATTCGTCAGGAATCGTCAGCGCCTCCCCCGGCAACAGCATCGGATTGACGACCCCCGCCAGCGCCGCCTCGACCCGCGCCAGGTGCCCGTAAAGATCAGCGACCGCGTCGCCACGGCGTTGCCCGCGCTCGCCCGAATCGTGCAGGACGCTCGCCAGGTCGTTTTTCAGCAGCTCGATCTCGCGCCGTCGCTCGGCATCCTTCTGCTCCACCGCCCGCTGGAGCTGATCCGATATTTGCGGCAACTCGGTTGACGTCGCCTCGATCCGGGTCAGCCGGGCATCGAACTCGCGCGTCAGCCCGCTCGCCCGTCGCAGTTCCCCTTGCAGCTCCTCGCGGAGCTCGCGCAGGGCTGCGTCATCAAGGGCAAACGCCGCTGGACGCGTGCCGATCACCGGGCTGGTGCCCGCCGGAGCGTCGATGCGCCTGGTCCGGCCAGCATCGTCGGGACGATCGTCCGCAGTCCCGGAAGTGGCGCCATCGCCGCCACCACCGAAGGTCTTGCGAAGCGTTTGCGAACTGATGAACCAGAGCTTGGCCTGCTGCATGCCCGTCTCCCGGATAAAGAGGTAGGCGACGGCCACCAGCAGGGCCAGCACGACGATCACGATAATGACGATACTGCCCGTATCCATAATGAGTTCCCCGCTCGAGTTCCGCCCGCATTGCCGGGCGGCGTCACCGGGATGTTGCACCATCCCGGCCACCGCCTGGGCGGGCCCCGCAGCGCCATGGTCCGCATCGTCTATCTTACCGATTCCGGACCCGGAACGAGCGCCCGATGCGTCCTCCGCGATGACCGGCGGTGCTACACTCAAGACCTGCAAGACCTGACGACGGAGATGTGGCGGCGGCTTCCGAGCCGTGTGACCCCGGGCCACTCGCCACCGTCATTCACGCCCAGCTCCCGACAACCTGCCTCCTGCGTTTCGCGGACCACGTCCGCGGTCTTTCCCACGGAGATCGCCCCCATGTTCCCGATCCGACGCTCCGCCAAGGCCGATAGCTCCCCGCCAACGGCAGGCACCCAGGCCATCACGCTGACGAAACCGCGCTTCTCGGCCGAGCAGCTCGAGCGGAAGGCCGCGTTCGAAACAGCGAGTGTGCTGGAGGCCGAACTGACGGACCGGATCCAGGGGGAAGTGCGGTTCGATGCCGTCAGCCGGATGCTGTACGCCACCGACGCGTCCAACTACCAGATCGAGCCGGTCGGCGTTGTCGTTCCCCGCACGAGCGACGATGTGATCGCCGCGATCGAGATGGCCACGAGCCACGGCGTGCCGATCCTGCCACGTGGCGGTGGATCGTCCCTCGCCGGCCAGACCGTCGGCGCGGCGCTCGTAATCGACATGTCGAAATACCTCAACCGGGTGCTCGCATTCCATCCCGAGGCGCGGACCGTCACCGTCGAGCCGGGCATCAATCTCGATATGCTCAACCGGCACGTCAAGGCCCATGGCCTGATGTTCGGCCCGGATCCTTCCTCATCCAACCGCGCCACGATCGGCGGGGTCATCGGCAACAACTCCGCCGGGGCGCACTCGATCCTCTATGGGATGACCGCCGACCACGTTCTCGGGACCCGCGTGCGACTCGCCGATGGCGGCACCGTCGAACTCGGCGGAACCTCCGGCAGCACCGCCGGAACGGTCCAGGACCTGAGCAAGCGAGCGCAGGCGGACGACCCGACCGGTCGCCTGCTCCGCAAGCTGCTCGCTTTTCGCGACGCGAAGCGCGAGTTGATCGAGCGCGATTTTCCACCTCACTGGCGCCGCGCGACCGGCTATTCCCTTAACGAGTTCCTCAAACCGGACGATCGCTTCAATCCCGCCCGCTTGCTCGCCTCGTCGGAAGGCACGCTCGGCACCCTGCTCAGCGCCACGCTCAATCTCGTCGAGACGCCGCGACGGACTGCCCTCGTGCTGCTCCAGTTCGATGACCTGATCGAGGCGATGGAGGCCACCGCCAGCATCCTTGAGACCGAGCCCTCGGCGATCGAGCTGATGGACAGGATGCTGATCAACCTGACGCGCCAGCAGCCGGGATACGCCAGCCAGATCGCGTTTATCCAGGGGGACCCCGCCGGTGTCCTCGCGGTCGAGTTCTACGGCGAAACCGAGCGTGAGCTTCAGCACACGTGCGATCGCCTGGCCGAACATCTGCGCAAGCGCAACGTCCGGCTCAGCACCGATCCCCAGGTGATCCTCGACCCGAAGCGCCAGGCCGATGTCTGGTCCGTCCGTAAGGCGGGGCTCGGGCTGCTGATGAGCGTCCGCGGCGATGCCAAGCCGATCCCCGTAATCGAGGACGTCTCCGTCCCGGTCGAGCACCTCCCGGCCTTTGTCGCCGCCGTGCAGGAGATGGTCGCCCGCTACAACACGACCGCCGCCTACTACGCGCACGCATCCGCCGGCTGCCTCCACATCCGGCCCCTGATCAGCCTGAAGACGCTCGACGGCATCGCGGCGATGAAGGAGATGGCCCACGCCGCGGCCGAGCTCGCCCATCGCTTCGGGGGCGTCATGAGCGGCGAGCATGGTGACGGCCTGCAGCGGTCCGAGCTGAACGAAGTGATCTTCGGCAAGGAGCTCTATGCAACGATGCGGGAGTTCAAGCACATCTTCGATCCCCTCGGCCTGATGAATCCCGGCAAGGTGGTCGATGCGCCATCGATGACGGAGAACCTCCGCTTCGGCCCAAAGTACAACCCTGTCCAGATCCGGACCAAGCTCGACTTTTCAGCGGAGGGCGGGCTGCTCGGCGCGGTCGAGATGTGCAACGGCGCCGCCGTCTGCCGCAAGCTCAAGACGGGCACCATGTGCCCCTCCTACATGGCGACCAGGGACGAGAACGACACCACCCGCGGCCGCGCCAACGCGCTCCGCAACGCGCTGGCTGGCAAGATCCTTACACCGGCCGATTTCGCGGGCAAGGCGACCTATGCCACCCTCGATCTCTGCCTGTCCTGCAAGGCCTGCAAGACCGAATGCCCGTCCAGCGTCGACATGGCGAAGATCAAGACCGAGTTCCTCGCCCATTACCACGAGAGGCACGGGACTCCCCTCCGGGCCCGCCTGATGGGACACATCCACACGCTTTCACGCGTTGCCGCGCCGGTCGCCCCGCTGGCCAATCTCGCGCTCCGCACCCCTCTCGGCAAGCCGGGAATGGCGCTCGTCGGCGTGCACCGGGAGCGGAAGCTGTCGCCGTTCGTGCGCCGGACGTTCATTCATCGCTGGCGGTCCTACCGCAAGCACAACCCGGTCCCCGCCCGGACCCGCGGCAAGATCGTCTACTTCCACGACACCTTCGCGACCTACAACTATCCCCGGATCGGGCTTGCTGCGGTCAAGCTGCTCGAAGCCGCCGGGTTCGAGGTGATCATCGAGGAGCGCCGCGCCTGCTGCGGCCGACCGATGCTCTCCAAGGGCCTGATCGACGCCGCCCGCCGGTCGGCTCGGCGCAACGTCTCGCTGCTCGCCCCGTATGCCCGGCAGGGCATCCCCATCATCGGCACCGAGCCAAGCTGCATCCTGACGCTCCGCGACGAGTACAAGGATCTGTTGCCAGGAGACCGGGATGTCGAGGCGGTGGCAGCGCAGGCGTACATGATCGACGAGTACCTGGCGAAGCTCGACAACGATCGCGACCTCGGCATTCAATGGAAGGAGACCACCGGTCCCGAGGTCCTGTTCCACGGACACTGTCACCAGAAGGCGCTGATCGGGATCGGGCCGTCGATGGCGATCCTCAAGGCCGCCGGTTGCCGGCCGACTGAAAGTGGTGCGGGGTGCTGCGGCATGGCCGGGTCGTTCGGCTACGAGACCGAGCACTACGAGGTGTCGCGGAAGATCGGCGAGGAGCGGCTCTTCCCGGCGGTCAGGGAGACAGCGATGGATGTTCAGATCAGCGTCGCCGGGGTCTCCTGCCGTCAACAGATCGAGCATTTCACGGAGCGCTCGACCCGGCACATCGCCGAGGTGCTGGCCTCGCGAATCGATATGACACGGCCGTGGAGCCCAGCCGTGACAGCTCCTGACGAGGGAGTGGCCGACACGGAGGAGGGCCGGCGCGACCCAGCCCTGCAGACGACCGCCCCGACCGACGAGGACACCGCCCACGCCAAAAACCAGTTCGACGGCCCCACCTGATCAGCTGCATCCTAGAGCGGCTTGCAATGAGGTTGTCCATCTGGCAGACTCCGATCATGCCACGAAGCTATTCCCGTGATCTCCGCGAACGGTTGGTGCAGGCACGATCGGCCGGGCTGTCCGCAACCGAGATCGAACGGACCACCGGCGTCAGTGCCCGGAGTGTGCGCCGCTGGGCGGGCGCCCAGGCCGCGGGTCACTCGTTGGAACCGGGCCAGGCACCCGGACGCGCGCGTCGGATCGCATCCACCGCGGACGATCAGCTGCGGGCCCAGGTTGCGGCCCATCCCGATGCGACGCTTGCCGAGCACTGTGCCCGCTGGGTGGAGACGACGGTCAGTGTCCCGGTCAGCCGGGCGACGATGTGCCGGGCGCTGCGGCGGCTGGGGTTGTCGCTCAAAAAAGACCCTGATCGCCACCGAACAGGATCCGGTGGCGCGGACCGCATGGGCTGACGAAACCGCATCTTGGGCGGCGGAGCGGGTGGTCTTTCTTGATGAAACGAGTACCCAGACCGTGATGACCCGCACCCGGGGACGGGCCCGTCGCGGGGAACGGGTGGTGGGTCGGGTCCCCCGCAATCACGGTCCCAACGTCACCTGCCTCGCCGCGATGAGCACCACGGGAATCCAGGCACCGCTCGTCTTTGCCGGAGCGCTCGACGGGGCGATCTTCGTCCAGTGGATGCGCGACCGGTTGCTGCCGACGCTCGCGCCCTGGACCACGATCGTGCTCGATAACCTGATCGTTGGAACAGCTTACGCCCAAGCGACTCGTATGTCATGGTCGGCAATCCGGTGTGTATCGTGAAACCAGCGCAGCACCCCCTCTGAGAACTCAGCGTCGCCTCGCTGGAGCTGGTACCGCTCATGGTGTGGTACGACAATCTCTAGGTTGAACCATTCGTCTAGCCGGCTGTGCAAGGAGAAGTGGTAATCGGTGGGCGGCGGAGCCCCACTGCCGGTGAAGACCAAGCGCAGACCCGTCCGGACTCGCGTAGGGCCCGTCCCCTCATCGAACCCCTCTTCTAGGTAATAGCCTTGATTCCAGGTAGCGACTGCACCCAGCAGTCGGTCCAGTACCTGTCGCGATGAAATGTCCAAGTGGTCCAGATTCTCAGGAACGAACATCGTCTATGCCTATTGATGAGCTACTGGGCTTCGGCCAAGAGCAACCTCAAGGGTCTTCTCCGTAGTATCCAGCGTACCTATAGCTTCGCGAAGTCCTCAGTCTGCTTCGTTAGACAAGTCACGCAAGAGCGCAGCGCACGCGACGATCAGTAGATATATGCTGTAGTACGCCATCGACCATGACCCGCAATTCTAGACTGCAAGGTGGTGAAAGTAGAAGGACAGCCATACGACATGCTGACCGTAACCCTCCCAACCTATGCCGACGTCGAGGCGGCGGCGTCCCGAATCGCCGGCGCGGCGCACCGGACGCCGCTGCTGAGATCGCGGAAGGTGAACGCGGACTTCGGCCTCGATGTCGTCTTCAAGGCCGAGCACCTGCAGCGGGCGGGGGCGTTCAAGTTCCGAGGCGCGTTCAACGCGCTGTCCCGCTTCGATCCGCGCCAGCGAGCGGCCGGCGTGGTCGCCTACTCCTCGGGGAATCATGCCCAGGCGATCGCGCTGGCGGCCCGTGACCTCGGCATCCCGGCGACGATCGTGATGCCGCTCGATGCCCCGGCGTCCAAGGTCGCCGCGACCCGGGCCTATGGCGCCGAGGTCGTGCCCTATGACCGGTACTCCGAGGACCGGGAGGCGATCGGCCGCGCCATCGCCGGCGAGCGCGGGCTGACGCTGATCCCGCCGTACGACCACCCGGACGTGATCGCCGGGCAGGGCACCGCCGCGAAGGAGCTGATCGAGGACGCCGGACCGCTCGACGCGATCCTCGCTCCCCTCGGCGGCGGGGGGCTGCTGGCTGGAACGGCACTTTCCGCCAACGCACTCGCGCCCGGTGCACGGGTTTTCGGCGTCGAACCGGGGGCCGGCAACGACGGTCAGCAATCCTTCCGCTCCGGCCGGATCGTGCACATCCGGACCCCGAGGACCCTGGCCGACGGGGCGCAGACCCTCCATCTTGGCGAGCTGACCTTTCCGATCATCCAGCGCCATGTCACCGACATCCTGACCGTCTCCGATCCCGAATTGGTGGACGCGGTGCGGATCCTCGCGGCGACGATGAAGCAGGTCGTCGAGCCCACCGGTGCGCTCGCCTTTGCCGGGCTGCGCAAGATTGCCGGTGAACTCGCGGGCAAGCGCGTCGGTGTCCTCATCAGCGGCGGCAACATCGACCTCCCCCGCTTCGCCTCCCTCGTCACCTGACATGGACCACACTCGCGCTCGCCCCACTCCAAACCCCCTCCTCTCCTGGCGACCCCGCCGTGGCCACATGACGGCGTCCGTGCTCACTGTCTCGCGACTTGTGGCCGATCTTTTGGAGTGGATGTGGGGAACGGTGGCGTTTGCGATATGGAATCAGCCTTGTCGTGACTCCGCATAATGCGGTACACCAATGGCATCCGCTTCTCGTGATTGCTGGCCATGTTGCGCCCATGGAGCCTTGCCGTGATTCCGCCCATTCCACCGCTGGCAATCGACGACGCGTCCCCGCCGCTCGGCATCTCCCCGACCGATGTCTCGCAGTTCATCCGGCTCGACCAGTGCCAGCGCTACCTCCGCCTCCGCCTGCACGAGCGGAGCGCCGGCCAGCGCTTCCTGCGCGACTATGATGTCGCCCCGCAGTCGATCCCGCCCATCCTGACCCGGTCCGGCGCCGCGTTCGAGGAAGCGGTCGAGGCCGGGATCGCGGCGGCCTTCCCCTTTGTCCGGTTCACAGCGGCGGACCGGAAAGAGGCGGGACGCGACGACGACAATGCTGCGGTCGTCCAGGCGGCCCGTGCTCTCCGGCCGGGAGAGGTACGTGTGCTGGGCCAGCCCCGGCTGGAAGCCCGCCTCGGACACTGGCTGATTCGTGGCGATGTCGACCTGATCCGCCTGGAGCGGACACTCGATGGATCGCTCGCGATCCTGATCGCGGACATCAAGAGCTCCACCTCCGCCAAGGTCGAGCACCGGCTCCAGGTTGCCTTCTATCACGAGATGCTGGCTGCCATTCTCGCGGATGCTGGCATCGCCCATGACCCGATCGCGCTGGCGATCCTCTACCGTGGTCCCGCCGCGAGCGATGACCCGACCGCCGTGCCGGGCGATGATCTCCACCTCGCCCAGCAGCGGCTCGACGCCCAGCGCCTGCTCGGCGCATCCACGGGACTGCTCGAAACGATCGCGGATGAGGCTGCCTATATCGGTGCGGTCCACGACCTCGTGATCGGCGAGCACTCGACCGCCCGCCGCGTGCTCGGCACGGACTTCGAACGGATCCCATTTCACCTGACGTACAAGTGCGACGGTTGCCTCTACAACGAGTTCTGCATGAAGCAGAGCGCCGAGTCGGACAACCTCTCGCTGCTGCCGCACCTGACCGAGCAGGACAAGAGCGTGCTCCTGCGCGAGGGGATCACGACCGTCACCGAGCTAGCCACGCTCAAGGACCTCCGGCGAAAGGGCACCATCTCGATCGATGGCGTGGTGCAGGAGCAAACAGACCTCGTCCCCGCCCCTGGCCAGGACGCGCGCTCCCGCCACCTCGCCGCGACCTGGCCGGTCGGGCCACGGCTCGACGAGCTCGTCCACCGTGCGCGGCGTTACCGGAGATGGAAGGGGGACGCGATCGAGGCGATCCCCTGGATCCCTGGCAAGGGATACGGATCGTTGCCCTGGAGCGGTCCGGACCAGAACCCCAACCTCGTCCGCATCTTCATTGACGTCCAGCACGATTACCTCAACGACCGGCTGTACATGCTCGGGGCG
>DASYVY010000235.1:0-5529 GCA_035936535.1 Thermomicrobiales bacterium
CGGGGAAACCTCCGCCAACTTGGGTCCCTCTGGGCAATCACCCTGTCCTGCAATCTCCTGGGTTCTCTGGTCTTTGCCTTTCTGATCTCACGGGACGAGGTCCTGGCTCCGGGACCAGCGGCAGAAATGATCGCGCTGGCCACCCACAGCATCGAGTACAGCCTGCCGACTGCCTTCATCAAGGCAGTGTTCGCCGGATGGCTGATGACGACGCTGACGTGGCTCCTGGTCGCCGCCGTCGGGTTCGGGCCCCGCATCGCTATGATCTGGGCGATTGGCGCCCTGATCGTCCTCGGCCAATTCAACCATGTGATCATCTCGGCGGCCGAGATATTCATCGCCATGTTCCTGGGCGCCGATATCACCGTTGGCGACTGGGCGACACGCAACTTCCTGCCCGCGTTGACCGGCAACCTCATCGGTGGCCTCGTTTTCGAGACCCTTCTTCAGTACGTTCAGTCGCGGTTCCACGAGCCGGATGGGGGAACTAGCGGCTGAGTGGCTTGTTGCTCGTCTGATCCGGGATCGCGGCGTTTACGTCTATCGGTCAAACATGTGTGTCATGCCAGCCGGGAAGGCGCTCCATGAATTGGGCTTGGTAAGGATTATCGATCCGGTCACTGGAGATGTTCCGCCATAACCGGGTGGTCGCGTTGGTGTCGATAGTCTGCACGAATTGGCGTGCGTTCATGCGTCGACGCCAACGCCGATCCAGTTCGCCCCAAGGGGTGTCGACCGGCACGAAGACTCCAGAGTGCGGGGCGCCACTTTCGATGGAGCAGTCACGGGCGTTCGCCCACGTGCTTCCCGGTAGCTACAACTTCATTATCGATCGCCGTGGCGTTCAGGGCCGCAACTGCTTCGGTGACGGCTGGATCCAGCGCCATCGTCGCACCGGCGTTCCATGCGGCTTCGAAGCTGGAGTCGTCCAGCGCGCTCCGAGTTGCGGCCATGTCGACGTCGAACGCTGCCTGCGCAGATCGGTCACGAGCGGCACCGATGGTCGCTCGCAAATTTGCCGCGGCGGCGAACACACGGGCGCCCAGTTCAGGCCTGGCGAGCGCTGTCAACAGGCCCGCGGCTACGTCCATTGCTCCCGCCAGGCCATACCGATCACCATTCCGATGAAACAGGCTCAGGCTTTCGTGGATAAGCGCGGCCGCTCCAAATCCATCTGCCTGCTGGCGGCGAACGTAGCCCAGGTTGAGCAATCCGATCGCGGTTTGGCGCTCATCTTCCAGTTCGCGCATCAGGTCGGTCCCTTGTTCGAACATCTCCGCCGCCCGATTGAGGTCGCCCGACTCCAGTGCAACCTCTCCCAGGTTGATGAAGGAGGACGCCATGCCTGGCTTGTCGCCCATCCGACGTCGGAGTGCCAGGGCTTGCTCGTGCAACGTCGTGGCCTGGACAAGGTTACCGCTCTGAAATGCGAGAGCTCCCAAGTTGTTGAGTACCTGGCATTCGGCCCAGGTGTCCCCGACTGCTCCCATTGCCGACTGGCATTCCGTCCAAAATACCTCTGCTCGGTCATACGCCCCCTGATAGTAGGCGACGACTCCGAGGTTGTTGAGGGCCCGGGCGGCACCCCACTGATCACCGACATCCCGGCATACTGCCAGAGCCTGCTCGTGAAGTTCGATCGCTTCCTCGTAGTTGCCCTGGTCGTGAGCAACGTTGCCGAGGCTATCGAGCGCCGCCCCGACGTTTTTCAGGTCTCCGGTAGCACGCCATGCCGCAAGCGCTTGCCGATGCAGCGCCTCGGCCGGGGCGTAATCGTTCTGATGCTCTGCCAGCGAGCCGGCGGCGCTCAAGGCCGCGGCACGCTGCGGGAGCGGGGCCTGCTCGTCTTCCAGAGCTCGGTCGAGCCACCTTCGTCCTTCGCTCAGGTACCCGCGCATCATCCAGAATCGCCAGAGCGCAGCGCCGATCCGTAGCGCCACACCGGGATGGTGTCCCGCCAGGGCCCAGGCAAGTGCTGCCCGGAAGTTGCCGTGCTCCGCCTCGAGGAAATCGAACCACTGTTCCTGTCCCGGCTTGCGAAGCTCCGGTTCCGCCCGTTCGGCCAGCGAGAGGAAGTACCCGGTATGGGCTGATCGCAGCGTTTCGCTCTCACCGCTCACCGCCAGGCGCTCCAGCCCGAACTCCCTGATCGTCTCGAGGAGACGGTACCGGGGTCCGGCATCGTCATCACGTCGCTGAGCGAGGCTCCGGCCGACAAGGATTTCCAGGCACGCAAGGTCCGCGTCGACAGCATCCGAAACGCCCTGAATGTCCCGACGCATCGCTTTGACAGCCTCTTGCGAACAGCCGCCGACGAACACGGAAAGCAATCGAAACATCGCCTGTTCCACCGGCGTAAGCAGGTCGTAGCTCCAGGTGATGGCGTTCCGCATCGTTCGGTGCCGCTCAGGGTAGTCCCGGTAGCCCTCCGTCAAGAGGGTGAATCGATCTTCGAGCTGAGCGAGCATCTTCTCGGGAGGCAACACCCGGATGCGACCCGCAGCCAGCTCGATCGCCAGGGGAAGGCCGTCCAGTCGAGAGCAGATTGTAGCGACATGACCTGCGTTGGCGGGTGTCAGGGCGAAACCCGGATGGACCGCCTGCGCCCGACTCCTGAAAAGCACGACGGATTCACTCCGGGACACCGCGGTGGTGGGAAGGCCGGGCGCGGGAACAGGCAGCGGTGGTGTGTCGAACAGGTGTTCAACCCGGAGTCGCAATGGCTCGCGACTCGTCGCAAGGATCTTGAGCGCGGCGCACCCATCCAGCAGCGAGGCAAGATCGGGCGCGACATCGATCAGGTGCTCGAGGTTATCCAGCACGAGGAGGAGCGCACGCTCGCGGAGGGCTGCCCGGACGACCTCAAGCGCTGAATGTTGACGGCTTTCAGTGAGCCCCAGTGCATGGAGGATGGCTGGCAGGACCAGTGACGGATCGTTCAGCGCGGCAAGTGCCACAAAGCAAACCCCGTCAGGAAACTCGTCCTGAATTTGGTTCGCCAGCTCTTGCGCCAGACGAGTTTTGCCGACCCCACCCGGACCGGTGATCGTCACAAGGCGAACTTCTTTTGCGAGTACGAGATCCTGAAGGTCCTCCAGCTCGCGGATGCGACCAGCAAGGGCGTTGGGAGGTGCTGGAACGGCATTCTGTAGCCGGATTTTGATGGCTTCCGGCAATGGATCAGTGGGCGAGGGTACCAGTCCCTCGATCTCGGCTGCCAGCTGAAGCGTCTCGCCCTCGGGTTCGGCGTCCAGCTGGGTGCGAAGACTTTCGATTACACGGTGACACCACCGGATCGCCTGGTCACGCTGGCCAACGGCCACGAGCGCTCGCATGAGGATCCTCACGGCACCCTCGTCGGTAGGGTCCTCCTCCAGCAAGCGTTCAAGGAGCGGAACAGACGCCTCGGGGGTGCCCATTCCGAGATCCGACTCGGCGAGAGTGAGCAACGCTCGCCGGCGCTGGTGTCGCAGATGCTCGCGTTGCGTCTCCGCCCATTCGGCATAGGGCTGCTCGGCCAGAAGGTCGCCGCGATACAGGCTCAACGCCTGTTGGAGATGCTGCCGTTGCGAGGCGGGTGCTGCGGATCGGGCGGCAGCGACCTCTCTCAGGAACTCATCGACGTCAACCCACAGGTCGAGATCACCGGCCAATGCGATGGTTTCACCGCCTACTTCAAGGAATGCGGACTTCCTTCCATCGCGGAGGTCGGGTTCGAGAACCCGTCGCAAAGCATGCACTGCTTTTCGCAGTGACCTGTCGGCGACATCGGGATCGATCGCCGGCCACAACACATCGAGAACCTGCTCGCGAGGAAGGCGGTGGCTCGGCGTAATCAGGAGCAGGTGCAAGAGCGCGCGTGCCGTTCGTCGGGACCACGCCCGTTCCTGTACTACCGTCCCGTTGACGAGGATCTGAACCGATCCAAGCACGCGGGCCTGAAGTCGTGATCGCTGAATGTCGGCTGGTGCATCCATGGGTCGAGGGTCGTCTCCCTCCCAACTTCAGCGGGGAGAAGTGTTTTCGAACATCCGATTCATGTCCCGTTGGTGATGCTCATGATGCGTCCCCGGGCGGGGCCGGTCAATCAATCCGGCTCAACGTGTTCAAGTGGCGGCTCTCTGGTCCGCTCCCTCGGGCATTCTCGTTTGTCGGGCCATGCATTCATGCCGCACACCGGGGAGCCGTGTCACAGACACGAAGCGGCTTTGGGTCCGGTGACACGCGGGACAGAGAGGGCGGGCTGTTTTTGGAACCTTTTTGGAACACGTGATCCGTACCCTGTCTGCATGAAGCGTGGCTGTGGAGTCAAGACAGGGGTGGCGCCGGTCCGGAACACAAGCATGGACCTGCTGAGGAGGATCCGGTCATTCGTGGATGCAGCGGGAGTGGGCAGAGGTCCGTTCTCCCGCAGATAGGAGCACACCGATGAAACGCGTAGTCGCTCTGATCGCCGTGGCGCTATTTGGGATCTTCACGCTTTCCGGGCTGGCCCAGGACGCAACACCCGGTCCTCCGGACAGTTTCGAGATCGCCCCCGGCGTGACCGCCGACAGCGCCGTGTTCTTAGAGGGTCAGCAGAATCCGTCGCTCTATCGACTGCACTTCCAGCCAGGCGTCAGCTATCCGGTGCAACCGGGGCCGAACCTGGAGATCGCGTACATGGAGGCTGGGAGCCTGACGGTGCGGCTCGACGGCCCGGCCATCGTTGGTGATGTTGGAGCGACTGATGTTGCGGGCGAGGCGATTGCAGCTGGAACCGAAGTCACTCTTGCCACGGGCCAGTATCTCGTCCTGCAGCCAGGCGTTACCGGTGAAGTCCGGAATGCCGGGCAAGAGACCGCAACCGTTTTCGTCGCGGGAATCGTGCCTGGAGGCACCGCAACGCCGGAAGCTGCGACGCCGGCCGCATAGTGTTGCCGCTCACATTCCTGGGCCGGAAGACGTTCGTCTCCCTCGGCTTCCCCATTGGATGAATCGTCCGATCTCTCGAAGATGGGAGGCGGCGCTGAAGCCCGCGGCGTGGGCCGGATGAATGGAACCGGGCCGAAGGATGGAAACCTGGCAAGGGAACGAACGCTTGAGCCGTCACCGGCTTCGGTCATGGGACAAGGAGTTCGCCATTCGTTGACAGGAAACTCAGCAGCAACAGGCCGATGCGGGCGGTTCGCATGGGATCGGACCAGGAAGTTGGCAAGTCGCTCGCCGGCCTTGTCTTTCAATCAGGGAGCCCGGGAGCCGCGACAAGGTGTTGGCGGTGACTTCACAGGCGCTCACGACCCATTCCCTCAGACGTCCACGCCTACGCCTCCGAATGGCAAATCGATCGAAGGAGTCATCAATGTCTGCTCAACACAACGCGGCAATCGCTGGTCTTGCGCGGGTGCCGGAGGAGGCATCCCTGATCGTCGGTATCCCAGCAGCGGACATTCTGGTGGATCGCCTTGAGCTTCGCTCACGCCCGGAACAACCGGGCCCGCTTCCGCCGGCATTTTTCATCCAGCTCAGCGGTGGCTTGAGCTATTGGGC
>DASYVY010000236.1:0-4559 GCA_035936535.1 Thermomicrobiales bacterium
CCGTGCATCCAGACGTGCCCAAGGTCATACAGCGGATCCGCTCCACGGATCTCGCCGAAGTCGATGATCCCGGCATACGTGTGGGTCTCCGGATCAGCGTAGATGTGCGTGGCGTCGAAGTCGCCATGAGCCAGCCGGCTCGATCCCGCATCGGGCAGGCCCGCCCAGATCCACATGGCCTCATCCACCGCGGCGCTCCGGGATGCGCCGAAGCACCCGGAGGCGATCACGGGTTCGGTGGCGGAGAGATGCTCCAGCACCCAAGCGGCCCGGATAGGGTGCTCGGCGACGAGATGGCGATCCTCGCCACGGAGGAAATCGACCCAGCCATACCCCTGCACCGGAATCGCGTTGATCGCCGCCAGGTCCTGCCCGGCCGCATGCGCAATCCGGCGGAACGCGGCGATCCGTGTGTGACGGCCGATCGGACGCCCCGGGATCACCGAGGTGGGCGCGGCCGAGCGGTCGAGCTCCGGCGGATCGGGCTCGAAGCGCAGCACCCGCGGTAGGGGCACGCCAAGCTCCCGGAGCAGCTCGTGGACCCGGACCTCGGCGTCGCGACGCTCGCCGGGCTCCTCAGCGAGGCGCAGATACATCACGACATCATCAACGGTGACGCGATAGACCGGCGTCGAGCCGCCGGAGCGCATCCGCTCGCTGATCGGGTCCTGCCCGGGGAACCAGCGCCGCAGCAGCGCCCGAACGGCGATTTCCGGCACCTCAACCGGCGGCACGATAGCTATTCCCGAAATCAACCTTCGAGGAACATCTGCACCAGGCTTCTGACTTCCTGTAGCGTGTGTCGTGTAACCGCACCCCAGCGCTCCATCAAGCGCGACGTTGATACCGCTCGCGGTTGATCAGCCAGCACAAACGAGATTGCACGTAGCCCTCCTTCAGGTGGGTCGACCTGCAGGTGAAACTCGATGTCCCGATCACGACTGGTTACAGGGAGAACGATGACCAAGTTGGACGGAAGCGCATTGTAGCGAGTTCCGGAGATAACCAGGACAGGGCGGATTCCGGCTTGTTCCCGTCCTTCCACCGGATCAAGTCGACAAAGCCAGATGTCTCCTGGGAGAGGTGTTACCGCCATCGTTCAGGACGCGTCACCGGACACGTCGTAGGAGTCGGAGAGATCCAACCCATCTGAGGATGTCGAGTCCCAAAGCGCGATCTCTTCCTGGTACTCCCTGAACTGTTCTTCGTTGGCAGCGAGTCGTGCATAGTCAGCTTCTGCCCGCCGCCAGCGAAGTTCCTTTCGGTAAGCTCTCAATGCTTCATCCGTGATCGCGCTCATAGGACGACGTTCTTGTTTGGCGATGGCCCGAAGCACGTCCTGAGTCTCTTTGGATACGCGAATACTGACCATTGCCATGAACTTGCCTCCTCTGTCCCGTAGAACTCGGTCAACGCGTATGCAAAGTAGGTAGCATTCTACGCTACATCGGATGTTGCCTCCACCATCCGGTCACAGTGAGCAGGCGAGATTCGCCTGGAACCGCGCTTATCTCACAGCGGAGGGACCGACACCGCAACAGCGGGAAGGTCCCGGTTACGCACCGGATGACGGGTTACAACACACGGAGAACGCTGGCTTCTAGCGGTAGCTGGCGGCCTGGAGATCGAAGAGCTCGGCGTACTGGCCGCGCTGCAGCATCAGCTCCTCGTGGGTGCCCTGCTCCCGCAGCTGCCCATGCTCGAGCAGGAAGATACGGTCGGCCATCCGCGCGGTCGAGAAGCGGTGCGAGATGTAGAGCGCCATCCGCCCGGTCGTCAGGTCCTTGATCCGGCTGAACAACTCGTGCTCGGCGCGGGCATCGAGCGCGGCCGTCGGCTCGTCGAGGATCAGGATCTGAGCGTCCCGCATGAACGCCCGGGCCAGCGCGATCTTCTGCCACTCGCCGCCCGAAAGCTGGTGTCCGCCCTCGAACCACTTGCCGAGCGTCGTCTGGAACCCTTCCGGCAGCTTCGCGATCACGTCCAAGGCACCGGCGCGGTCGGCGGCATCCTGGACCTCCGCGAGGTCGTTCAGGTGCTGGATGTTGCCGACGCCGATGTTGTCCGCGGCCGAGAACTGGTAGGTGGCGTAGTCCTGGAACATGACGCCGAACTGGCCGCGAATCTCCGCGGGGTCGTAGGACCGGATGTCCCGGCCATCGATCAGGATCTCGCCTTCAGTTGGGTCATAGAGCCGGCCAAGCAGCTTCACGACGGTTGACTTGCCGGCTCCATTGCGACCAACCAGGGCGACCGTCTCTCCCGGCTCGATCGTGAACGAAAGGTTGCGCAGGGCGAACTCCTCCCGCCCGGGATACTGGTAGCTGACATTGCGGAACTCGACGCCCTCCCGGAAGGGGACACGGACCGGGGCGGGATCGTCCGGCCGGGAAATCCGGGGCTCCTTGTCCAGCAGGTCGTAGTAGGTCGAGAGGTAGAGGCCGTTCTCGTAGATCCCCTGGACCCCGCCGAGAATGCCCTGGAACGCACCCTGGACCTGCGCCGCCGCCTGCGTGAAGACCGTCAGCGAGCCCAGCGAGACCTGACCCCGGATCGCTAGTACCGCGACGTAGAGAAAGGTGCCGGAGGAGGCGATCGTCGTGATCGAGCCCCAGCCGAACGAGGCCAGGTAGCGCTTGATCAGGAGGGACCGGGTGTTGTCGTAGTAGGTGGACGACACGGTCCGGTATCGCTCGATGAAGTATTCGCCGATGGTGAAGAGCTTGACCTCCTTGGCGTACTCGTCGGTCGTCATCAGCGACGTGAGGTAGGTCATCACCCGCCGCAATGGCGATTGCCGGCGCATCACCTGGAATCCCCACCAGCCGTAGCGCGATTGGGAGATGAACGCCGGGATCGGCGAGATCAGCGCCGCCGCCGCGATCCACCAGGAAAGGCTGCTGAGCAGAGCGACCATCGTGCTGAAGGTGATGATCGACTGGCCAAGGCCGAAGACCTGGGAAACCATCTGGACCGGTCGTCGCGAGGATTCACTTTGCGCCTGCTGGAGCTGGTCGTAGTACGTCGCGTCCTCGAAATCTGCGAGATCGAGCCCGTTCGCATGGGTCATGATCTCGAGCTGGACGTGGATCGAGAGGCGCTCCTGAAGGAGCTGCTGGCAGATGTTGCCGAGCGCCTGGAACAAACTGGACGCGACGAGGATGCCGAGCTGGATCAGCGCGAGGATGACCACGCCCCTGATGGCCGCATCACCGCCGCCGGCGTTGAAGCCCTCGACCACCTCGTCGATCAACTGCCCCGCCAGCCAGACCTGGATCGCCGGCAGGATGCTCTGGAACAGGCTGGTCGTGCCGAGCCCGATCGTAAGCGTGTGGCTCGTGGCCCAGACGAGCGCCAGCACCCGCCGCACGCCGCGCCACGTCTCCCTCGCGCCACTGCCAACCGTGACCAGCGTCGCCGGCAGTCGACGAAGCCCGCGTTGTGGGGGACGGTCGCCTGACCCATTGCCAGCGCCGGCTAAAGACGGGGACGGCGTGCGGAGACTCCGGGAGCCGCGCCTTTCGGGGATGGCACCTCTCGACGCGCCGTGCTGGCCGTTGCGAGAGGAGGGGTGGTGATCCATGCGGTGCGCGTGCGTCCTTTCGAGGGCGGTGAAGCAGTGGGTGACAGGTACGAGGACGTCGCAGCCCGAGGCTTGGCGAAGGGGCACACCGGGCGATCCTCAGCCAGGCTCAGATCGTTCGCCCGTGGTTCGGGACGCTGGGCCGACAGGAACCGGCTGACGATCCTGCAAGTGGCGCAGCTGGCGATCCAGTTTGACGCTTCCTTGATTGTAGGCGTATGGCCCTGTTGCGGAACACTGGCCGTCTGACGGGGTCAGGCGGGAGGAACCATCCGTATCTTTCGTGTGCCGTCCCACTCATCGAGGGGAGCCGGATGCGTCCACCAGTCCGGGGCGAGGCGCGGATGCGCAGGCAGGGAGATGCGACCGCATGCCCACAATAGGGCCTCAAACCGATCCGGGCATGATGACTTGTCCGGTGCCCATGGGAAGAGCCGCCGCACAACGCGGTCGCATAGTTGGATGGGAGGCCGCCAGTCCAGGTCAAGCCCCTGGGTAATGTCGTAGGTGTGCTGGATGATCTCGGAGGTCGCCTGCGCCCGAAAACCGTCCGCATCCGGCCGCCCCGCCGGATGAAATCCCCGTTCATGCGGCGACATCCCGGCGCAGATCACTTCGAGGATGGAGGCGGATGTCTCGACGGCTTCCAGAAGTGCCGGGACAGTCGCGCGGGGGTCTCCGTTGCGGACGGGGAAACGGCGTTGCGCGGCACGAGTGGCCGCGCCACCAGCAAGGAACAGCAGGGTGTCGACTACATGGTCGAGCGTCCGGCGGCAGGACCAGTCGAGTTCACCAGCACGGGCGGTCCAGTCGCTCTCGATTGCGGGACGGAGCACATCGAGCATCAACGTGGCTGCCCGCGCCGTGTCTCCCGACTGCATGATCATTGCGGTCATCACATCCCTTCACCACCTAGACGGGGCACATCGTCCCCTATTCGCCGTCAGCCCATGGGTCGATCAAGGGGACGCCGCTC
>DASYVY010000237.1:0-5819 GCA_035936535.1 Thermomicrobiales bacterium
AACAAAAAGCCGTGGCCGGAGAGGATTCTCCGGCCACGGTTTTTTGTTGCCAGGCATCCGCAATGCCCGGGACGAAATCTCACCCGACGGCATGGTAACGACAACGCTGGCCGAGGCGCCACTACCCGGAGCCATCCCGCCTGGCTGGAGCCGGCCAGGCGCTACCAGAGGCTGGCGGCGTTGAAGCGGCGGGCGATCTGGTTGACCGCGAACAGCAGGATCAGCCCGATCACGGCCTTGAACAGACCGATTGCGGCGGCGTAAGCGAATTGCGGGATGGCTGATGCGAGGCCAACGCGGTAGACGTAGGAGTCGATGACCTCCGATGTGCTCAGGTTGAGGGAGTTCTGCATCAGGATCACCTTCTCGAACCCGGTGCTGAGCAGGGACCCCATGCTGAGGATGAGGAGGATGATCGCGACCGGCAGGATGCCCGGCAGGTCGATGTCCCGCATCCGCTGGATCTTGTTGGCGCCATCGAGGATGGCGGCCTCGTGCAGCGTCGGGTCGATCCCGCTCAGGGCGGCGAGGTAGATGATGCAGCTGAAGCCGATGTTCTGCCAGACACCGGACCAGACGTAGATCGATTTCCAGTAGTCGGGTTTAGACATGAACGGGATGGGTTCGACCCCGACAAGGCCGAGCAACTGGTTGACGAATCCGGTTGTGGCGAGGAACTGGAAGATGATGCCGACCATCACCACGACGGAGATGAAGTGCGGCGCATAGCTGACCATCTGGACGGTCTTCTTGAACCAGGCGCGGCCGATGTAGTTCAACGCCAGGGCGAGGATGATCGGCAACGGAAATCCGGCGACGAGCGAGTAGATGTTGAGGACGAGGGTATTGCGCAGGATCGGCCAGAAGTTGTACGAGTCGATGAAGCGCTGGAAATGCTCCAGCCCGACCCATGGCGAAGACCAGATTCCCGCGAACCCGCCCGCGGGCGTGTAGTTGCGGAAGGCGATCTGGGCGCCCCACATCGGGATGTACTGATAGACGACCAGCCAGGCCAAGGGCAGCGCCAGCATGACATAGAGTTGCCAGCTCTTGCGCAAGCCGGACCTGCGCGCGGTGCGGTACCGCGGCTGCGCGGCCTCGAGCCCGCCAAGCGGCGCGTCGGTCCGTGTTTGACTGGTCGTGACGTCCATGTGCGAGCTCCTGGGTATCGCCGGGGCAGCGGTGGTCGCGATGGAGCGGTCAGCCCTTGAGTGATCCGATCAGGACGCCGCGAACGAAGTGTTTCTGGACAAACGGATAGATGATCAGGACCGGCGCGCTGGCGACCACGATCAGCGAGTACTTGAGAAGGTCCTGCAGGTTCTGTCGCTGCATGAGCTGGTCGATGTCCGCGATCTGTGTCAGGTCGACCTGGTTCTGGACGAGGATCTCGCGGAGGATCAGCTGCAGGGGGAACAGGTCGGGGTCGGTGAGGTAGATCAGCGCGCTGAAATACTGGTTCCACTGGGCGACGGCGTAGAAGAGGGCATTGACCGCGATGATCGGACCGGAGAGGGGAATCACGACATCGCGGACAAAGCGGAAGTCGCTGCAGCCATCGAGCTGCGCCGCTTCCAGCAACTCATCGGGGATCGTGGTCTGGAAGAAGGTCCGGGTGATGATCATGTTGTAAACGGAAAGGGCGGTCGGGATGATCATCGCCCACCGGGTGTTGAGCAAGCCGGTCTCCCGGACCACCAGGTAGGTCGGGATCAGCCCGCCGCCGAACAGCAGGGTGAAGACGAAGAAGAACATGATGATGTTGCGGCCGGCGAGATCGCGCCGGGACATCGGGTAGGCGGCGAGAATCGTCAGGACCACGCTGATGAAGGTTCCGGCGACCGTGTAGAAGAGGGAGTTCTGGAAACCGGTGATGATCCGGCCGTTGCGGAACACGGCGCGATAGCCGTCGAGCGTGATGTCAACGGGCCAGAGCCACATGCGGCCGGAGATAACGGCGCGGGGATCACTCAGGGATGCACTGAAGACGTAGATCAGGGGATAGGCGACGGACACGAGAAACAGGACCAACAGGACGTAATTGACGACATTGAATACCCGGTCCGCGCCGCGATCACTGGTAAAGGATTGCGCCATGCTCAGTTTCCTTGTCCATTGCCTGGTGCGGGATGGGAGCCGGATGCGCATTTCGCTGCGACGGGGCATCCGGGTTTCCGGGATAGCGCTCCCGGGTCATTGGTGTGATCGTGTTCTGTATACAACCTGTCTGGCATGGACATGATAGGCAGCCGCGAGAAGGCGTGTCAAGCGTGGCACCGCGGCCGAAGCGCGCCTTGCTTAGCCAGCTCGTGAAGGTGCGGGCGGATCCCTCACCACCCGCTGACGCCGGCTGGTGGATCCGGCTTTCCAAAGTCACCCGCCGACCACACCACCCCTGAATCCACCGAAGCCCGGCGCCCGGCAGAGGAGTTTCGCTGGCACAGAGGCAATCGCTCCCGCCAAAAGGTGCGAGGTAACGGGTGCCACGTGCCAGGCGCACGAGGGCGACCGGACGCCTGCATCGGGTTCGGGAGATCGCACCAGCGCTGATGAAGGTGATCCTCGGCTCTGGGCCGTCCTGGTCCGAAGGCCCGTGCCTGATGCGACGGCCAGGAAATGGCGATGCGGTATCCTGACACGGAGTACGGACAGGCATGCTCGCTGATCCGGCTGATCGGATTCCGAGAGATCAGTGGCATGCGCCGCGGCCGTTCGCGACATGGGCTGCTTGGCCTGCATCACGGCATTCCGGAGGAGAGACCGGAAATCCATGCCGATGGCGGACGCACCTTTAGGAAGGGAATTCATGACGCACGACGAGATGCCTGGCCCTTCGGGACGGCTGAGACCCCGGCATGCCTCGCTTGCGCATGTCCTCAGCGTGGTCGCGCTGATAGCGGGACTTGTCGCGACGCAACTGTGGCCGGACGGCCTGATCGCCGCCCCTGGCGCATTCCAGGAGAAACGCGACGCCGAAACGCTCCAGGCACAACCCCTGCCCCGGGGCGGCCCAGTCATCGTCGTGCTCAAGCCCAGCGCGGTCGCTCAGTCTCGTGGAGGACCACGAGCGGGCGCCCAGGTGGTCGCGCGGACAGTGAACGCCCGGCCAACGCAGGTCTTTGGCGCGATCTTCCCGGGCTTCGCGGCGAATCTCCCCCAGGACCAGATCCGGCGTTTGGCGAGAGACCCGGATGTGGCCTACATCATGCCCGATCTTCCGGTCCGGGCTGCCGCGCAGACAACGCCTACCAGCCTGCAGCGGATGGGCTTGAACAGGAATCCGACGGCAAGCATCGACGGCGTGGACAACCCGATCGACGCCGATATCGCGATCATCGATTCCGGAGTCAACCGGCATCCCGATCTGCGGGTAGCCGGCGGATACAACTGCACGACGACCAACACCGGCGACTGGGGCGATCCCAACGGTCATGGAACTCATGTCGCCGGGATCGCCGCCGCGATCGACAACGGCGTCGGCGTCGTCGGCGGTGCGCCTGGCGCGCGGGTATGGTCGGTCAAGGTCCTCGACGGAAGCGGTGGCGGGAGCATTTCGGACGTAATCTGCGGGCTGGAGTGGGTCGTCTCCAACGCCAATACGATCGACGTCGTGAACATGAGCCTGACAGGAACCAACACCACGGCCTCTACCTGCGCGACCGGAGATGCGCTCCACACCGCGGTCTGCGAGGTGCAACGGCGCGGGATTCCTGTTGTCGCGGCCGCGGGCAATGAGGGCCAGGACGCCGGCAACACGGTCCCCGCCAAATACCCAGAGGTGATCTCGGTCGGCGCGATGACGGACTACAACGGGCGGTACGGTGGCGGCGCGGCGCGGCCGTCCAACTGTGAGGAATCGCTCCTGGGCAATGGCGCGGATGACACCCTGGCGGGCTACAGCAACCGCGGAGCCGTCGTCGACATCGTCGCGCCCGGAACCTGCATTCTCTCGACCACAAGCAACGGTTCCTACGGTCTGATGACCGGCACCAGCATGGCGTCTCCGGCCGTAGCGGGCACGATCGGCCTGTACAAGTCGATGAATCCGCAATCGAGCGAGTCATCCGCCCGCACCTGGCTGCTCAGCGGCTACGGTTCGCAATCAAAGGATTCGGCCTACGCATACTCGGGGGATTCGACTGCCCGGATGCTCTACCCGAACAAAACGGTGGCCGGGGCCGCAAACGGGGCGCTGATCCGGACCCCCTCGTTCGCGGGGCAAAGGCTGTCGATCGCCTCGAGCAGGGGCGGCAGCGGCACCACTGGTCAGGCGAACGTCTACGACAACAACACGAGCACGAGCTGGTACACGACCACATCGGGAACGCCGACCGTCGCCTGGTTCTATGTCGATCTTGGAGCGGCACGCCAGCTCACGGGTATCAAATGGATGTTCAACCGGGCCGACGGCGCGGACAAGATGCTGGTCCGGACGTCCAACGACCGCACGAACTGGGAGATCGTTGGCACCTACGGCAACTCCGGGTCCCTCCAGACGTATCACGGGGTCAACGTGAACCGCACCGCGCGGTACGTCGCGTTCGAGATCAGGAATCCCAACGGCCGGCCGGCCCTTGGATACATGACCGAGATGCAGGTATGGGGTACGGCTTCCAACGTCTATACCCCCGGCACGTCGCGTCCCGTATTCTCGGGCAGCCGGCTCCAGATCGCCTCGAGCCGTGGCGGCAGCAACGCAAGCGACTCCCGGCGCGCATGGGACAACAGTGTCAGCACCAGCTGGTACTCGACGACGTCCTACCCCTCGTCGATCTGGTTCGATGTGGACCTTGGCGCGGTCCGGCAGCTCAGCGGCATCGAGTGGATGTTCAAGGGCACGACCGCGGCTGACCAGATGCTGGTCCGGACCTCGACCGACCGGACGAACTGGACGACGGTCGGGACGTTCAAGAATGGGGCATACGACAGCAACTGGTACGGCACCGCAGTGAACCGCAACGCGCGGTATGTCGCCTTCACGGTCTACAACCCGAACCGGGAGGCGCAGATCGGCCTGATCCGGGAAATCGAGATCTGGGGCCAGCCCTATACCGCGTCGACGATCATCACTGCGTCTGTCCGGGCCGCATCGACGCCGAGTCCGACTGCAACCATCACTCCCAGCCCGACGCCGAGTCCGACTGCAACCATCACGCCGAGCCCGACGCCGTGCCCAACCCCGAGTCCGGCCGCGACGGCTACGCCGACTCCGGAACCGACCGCGACCATACCGCCGGCCTCTCCGGAGGCTTCGCCCGTTCAGGTTGACCCAGTTACCGGCACGACGGACGGCGCCGCATCGCCGATCGCTACGACACAGGACGGAGTGACCGCGCTGACACCGACTATCGATGTCGATGCAGAGGCCACGCCGGCGGAAGCGGAGGGTCCGGCTGGAATGCCGGATCCTGTCGCGCTCGATGCCACGGCCACGGCGACCCCGGAACCCACAGCCACGCCGACGCTCGAGCCGACCGCCACCGCGACACCGGAGCCGACGGCAACCACGGTCCCGACCGAGGAGCCGACGATCGCGCCCATGGAAGAGCCGTCGCCGACACCCCCACCAACGGAGGAGCCTACGGCAAACATGGTCCCGGTCGTGATCGAGACCGGGGTTGTCGTCAATACCGATGGTGACCGGGTCCGCTGCCGAACCGAACCCTCCACCGAGGGCGGCGAGATCACGACCCTGGCAGAGGGCGACGCGGTCGCGATCATCGGCGAGATCGTCGGCGCGGGCGAGGACCGCTGGGTCCCGGTGATCTGCGGCGACAGCCAGGCCGGGTTCATCGCCGCCCGCTTCGTGGGGTCGGCCA
>DASYVY010000238.1:0-2230 GCA_035936535.1 Thermomicrobiales bacterium
GCGGCGAACAGCCGGTCGCTGACGAGGTCGAAGAACTGCGGGTTCATGTCGTCGATGTTTGTTTCGAGCACGACCTCGCCGTCCACGTCCGCCGGGTCGTCAACTTCGCCAAGCCAGACGCGGAGGGCGTTCGGCCAGGGAAGCTCCTTCTGCCCGAATCCGTACCCGATCGCCGATGGGACGAAGGCGGGACGCTGGAATGTTGCGATCGTCGTCAGGATCGCGGCCCCGGTGGGAGTCAACAACTCGGCGGGATTGTCGATCATCGCGGGCAGGGGACGGGCCATCGCGACGCCTGCGTCCGCCAGAAGCCCCGCCGTGGCCGGAGCTGGGATCGGGATGATTCCATGGGCACTGTTGGCAAACCCCGAGCCGACCTGCGGCGGACCACTGAAGACATCCTCGACGCCGAGGAGGGCGAGACCGATGCAAGCGCCGCAGATGTCGACGATGGCGTCGACACCTCCGACCTCGTGGAAATGCACCGTATCCGGCTCGGCGGCATGGATTTTCGCTTCGGCAATGGCGAGACGCTCGAAGATCGCCATCGCGGCGGTCTTGATCGGACCATCCAGCGCCGACGCCTGGATCAGGTCGCGAATCTGGGCCCAGGTCCGGCTGTGGACATCCTCGGTAACATCGACCACGACGCGCGTTCCATGCATGCCGTGCTGGCCAACGGCTTCCGACCGAAGCTGGTAGCCGCCAAGCTGGAGCTTGCTCAGCTCGCTGCGGAGGGCGTTGAGGGACAGACCGGCATCGATCAGCGCCCCGAGGATCATGTCGCCGCTGGCACCGGAAAAGGGATCGAAAAAAGCGATCTTCACGTCCTGGAAACTCCTTGGAATGCGCTGATGTGCCCACCTGCTGCCATGCGCGAGGCTCAGTGGTCCGGGAGGCAGGATAGCAGGCTGTCCCAATGGCCGGTTGACGCGTGCTACGATGCGGGACATCGTCGTCATGAAGGGGCGGCTCGTCGATCGGGTACCATGCCCTTATCCCCGGGATGAACAACCTGCATGTTTGGTTTTGGTCGTGATGCGGAACAGACCGAGTTGGAAGTCGCCGGCGCGGTGGCCCGCGAGCAGGGTTACGGGGGGCAGTCGATGGTGGCCCCTCTTCTCCGGGTGCTGGTGCAGGGACCCGCGGCACCCGCCAGTGCCGAGGACGCGCGGCGTTTCAACTACCCGGATCCGGTGGACCACGAGGCAACGGTGGCCGAGCACGACGCGTTCTGCCGCTTGCTCGAATCGCAAGGCGTCGAGGTGATCCGCCAGCCGGTTGCCCCGCCCGGCAACCTGGATGCGATCTTCGTCTTCGATCCCTCGATCGTGACTGATGAAGGGGTGCTTCTCTGCCGGCCCGGCAAGGAGGTGCGCCGGCCGGAAGTGCAGGCCGCGGCGGCGATGTACCGCACGCTCGACGTTCCCGTAATCGGCAGGATCGAGGAGCCGGGCATCATGGAGGCCGGTGACGCTCTCTGGATCGACGCTCATACGCTTGCCGTCGGCGAGGGATTCCGGACGAATCGAGCCGGAATCGACCAACTCCAGATTTACCTGCAGCCGCTTGCGATCGACGTGATTCCCGTTTCGCTGCCGTACTGGCGCGGTCCGGGGGAGTGCCTGCATCTGCTCTCGCTGATCAGTCCGGTCGCGGAACGCACAGCGGTGGCATTCCGGCCCCTGATGCCCACCATCTTCGTGCGGTTGCTGTCCGAGCTTGGCTGGACGCTGATCGACGTTCCTGAATCGGAGTTCGCAACGCAGGGAACGAATGTCCTTGCCCTGGCGCCCGGCAAGTTGGTCATGCTCAACCGGAATCCCATGACACAACGCCAGCTGGAGCGCGCGGGATACGAGGTCCACGTCATCACCGGAGATCACATGTCGCACAACCGGGGTGGAGGGCCGACCTGCCTGACGAAGCCCTTGCTCCGGGACATCTCTGCGCTGGGCTAGCAGACCGGTGAAGGAAGACTCGCGGCCGGTGCCCCGGATGGGGATGGCCCACCCTGTCCCCCGGCGTCACTGGTTCGTTCCACGCCACCACCTCAAAAGGACGGGCGGTCTCGTTGGCTGAAAGCCGCGCGCGGAAGGGCGCGCCCCGTCCGATTCGGGGGATGGCCTCCATGTCGTCACGACCGCCGTGGAGTAGGCTAGCAGAATAGGAATCGGGGCCCCGCTCCCGAGTGATCCAGCGGACCCAGGGGATAGCGAACATGAACATG
>DASYVY010000239.1:0-2064 GCA_035936535.1 Thermomicrobiales bacterium
TCGTCAGCGCGATCGTCTCGCTGACGGTTCCGGAGCCCGGCAGTCCCCTCCGCCAGACGAACTGGTCGACGATCGGCTCGGTCCGTACGTCTGCTTCCACAGCGGTGATCTTCATGGGGGCACCCTTTCGCGAGAACCGCGGTCATTCCGTTTCCGGCAGGATCGCACAGGCGACCGCGAAGTGGATCGGGTCTCCCTCGGTTTCCTGACTGGCCCTATGAGCCGCCGCTCAGGCGTGCTCCAGCGCGAGCTCGAGCAGTTCGGTGCGGCGAGGGTCCCGCTCGACCTCGGCCAGGTCGCGCAGGGTCTGGATCAGCACGTCGTCACGGCTGGCGACGATCTGCATGACGATCAAACCGTAAAGATCGGTGAGGGATGTCGAACGGAGGAATTGCACGATCTCATCCCGCCACAGCGCCCGATCCCGGTGCCCGAGCAGAAGATCGAACAATCCCAGCAGGATCTGCTCGTCCTTGCTGTCCCGGTACTGGCTGATCAGGAGCGGCACCATCGAGGCGGGGAGCTCGGTCAGGTTGCGGAGGGCTTCGGCGGTGACCTCCGGGTTGCCTTCCCCCCACGACGCAACCGAGACCAGCGACGGCAGCTCCTGGTGGGCAGCGAGCAGGCGAACCGCACTCAGGGCCGGTTCGCCGGAATTTGAGTTGAGCGGATCCGTTAGGAAGCGGGCGGCGTAGAGCGCGGCGAGGTCGGGATCGAGGTCGTTGGCCGCGAGCAAGGCGGCCGCCCGAAGCTCGGCGCAGAGCTCGTACAGGCCGAGCATCTGGTACGTCGTCAGGGCATGCTGCAGGATCGGCCAGTCGTCACCATGGATGATCGGTTGCAGGGCGCGGACGATCGCCGCCCGGATGATCCCGCCGGAATCGTTGCGTTCCGGCGCCGCATCACACCAGGCGTACTTCTCGTGGAGGAACGGACGTAGCTCCGGGTCCTCGGCCTCGCGCAGGATCCCCAGACCGGCGCGGACGATGTCGGGATGCCGGCTCGTCCGCACCAAGTCCATGGCGGCGGCACGCTGGCGCTCGGGCTGGGTGGCCAGCGCCACGAGGTCCGCGATCTGCCCTTTTGTCTCGGCGTGGACGGACCTCCCCTTGCGTCCCGACGATGCCCGGCCACTGCCCGATCGTTGCGCGCCCATGACGGTAGCTCCTGCTCCTGGCCGATTCGCGATCACGTCGGGATAGACTATCGCACGTGCCTGTCACGGTGAATCGAGCCATTTGGAGAGCACCAATGTCCCAGACTGTGACCTCTGAACATGTTGAGCGCGATCGGGTAGCGGCGATCTACGACGAGATCGCGCCGACGTGGGATGCGCGGCAAGGCCTCGTCGAGCGGGTGCTGATGGGCGAGGCGATGCGCCGTGCCCTGGCCGATGCACTTCACGGCGACGTGCTGGAGATCGGCACGGGCACCGGGGCGACGTTTCGCCACCTGGAGCATGCAACGGCGATCGCCTCGGTGACGGGCACGGATCTCTCACGGGGGATGCTGCGGGAAGCACGGAGTGCCGCCGCGGCAATCGACGTGCCGGTGTCGTTGATCCAGATGGATGCCGGGTCGCTGGCGTTCGAGGATGGGACATTCGATACGGTGACGACGAGCCTGATGCTCTGCACGGTGCCGGATCCGGCGCGAGCACTGCGGGAGATGGTGCGGGTCTGCCGGGCAGATGGCCGGATCGTGCTGCTGGAGCACGTCCGGGCGCGGAACCGGCTGATTGCCTTCTCGCAGCGGG
The DNA here is from genome assembly GCA_035936535.1 of Thermomicrobiales bacterium. GTDB lineage: Bacteria > Chloroflexota > Chloroflexia > Thermomicrobiales > UBA6265 > CADCWJ01. The sequence continues at coordinate 1,757 of DASYVY010000239.1, forward strand.
TCCTGACTCCCCTGCAGATGCGGATGCTGGGGTGTCATCTCGACAGATCGACGGACCGGCTGGTGCGCGATCTGGGATTTCGCGTCGAGCAGGAGAGGACGCGGTTCTTCGGCATCTTCCACTTGATCATCGCCCGTCCACCGGGCGAGGTGCGCTGACCGCCACCGATCCTTTCGTATCGCCATCCTGAGCGAATGCGATGGGCCGCACCCGATCAATCGCTTCGCGATTGCCTATGACGAGCCTGTCCTGAGGATCGAAGGAATCTCCTGGCGAAGCCAGTGTTGCCTGAGGACCCGCTGACCGGC
>DASYVY010000240.1:0-1782 GCA_035936535.1 Thermomicrobiales bacterium
CGCCCAGAACAGGTCGGGATGCTCGTCCTCACTCGCCCGAATTGTGCGACCGTCAGCGGTGACGATGTCGGCGGCAACCAGGTTGTCTGCAGCGAGGCCGTACTTGCGGCTGAGAAAGCCCAGCCCGCCGCCGAGCACGAGACCGGCGACGCCGGTGCGTGAGTCGGTCCCGCCCGTGGTGGCAAGCCCGTGCTCCTGCGCGGCCCCGTCGAAGTCCCCCCAGGTCGCCCCGGCCCCGACGCGAGCGGTCTGCGTCTTCGGATCGACGCGCACGGTGTCCATCTGCGACAGGTCGATCATGAGCCCGCCGTCGGCGACGGCATTCCCCGCGACGCCATGCCCGCCGCCTCTCACGGAGATCTCGAGTCCTTCGTGGCGTGCAAGCGCGACCGACTGCGCGACATCCTCGGCACCGGCGCATTGGACGACCAGCGTCGGCCGCCGGTCGACCATGCCGTTCCATACCTGGCGAGCATCGTCGTAGCTCGGATCATCTGGCCGGATCGCTCGGCCATGCAGGGTGTGCGCGAACTGGTCGATTCCTGCCCTGATGAGCATGACATCCTCCTTCATCATCCGTCGCGCCCGGCGACTTCGCGTAACCTCCTGGGTCACGCTCACCGGGAGTGGGCCAGCCCTGGCCAGCTTGTCTGTCCAGCTTGCTGGCGATGCCAGCTCGTTAACTTACGGCTGGTCCGCCGGTTCAAGGACGCCGATGATGGCGATCACCTGGTTCGCCTGCTCATTCTGTACGGCGGGCAGGGAGAAGCACTCGCCGCCGGGGGAAAACTGGTCACCGGGAATGAACTGATCGCCCGGGGTGAAGTGGCCCGGCGCAAACTGATCGACAGGAATGAACTGGTCGCCCGGGATGAACTCACCCAGCGCTGAGCATGCGCCGCCGGGGACGAATTGACCGCCGGGGATGACCACCGGCTGGTTCCCGATTGGACCTGGATCAACGATCGGACCTAGGTCCTCAACGACTTTGGCCGCGAGCGGAGTAGTGAGGGTGAATGTCAGGGCGATCACACCGAGACTTACCAGTAACCGTCGCATTGCCGATCCTCCTTTTGCTCGAGCGGGCGACCAAACGCCCTCGCCGAGCGCGTCACCGTGTATCCGTGCGTCGGACACAGCCCCATCGTGCGCCTCCCGGGGCGGGCGCGCATCGTACGGAGGTCGGAATCAGCGTGGAGCAGGGTTGGGGGTGTCTCGTCCTTTGGTCTGATTGAGTGCCGCTCAGACGAGCCCTTCACGATGGGCGTAGGCCGTCGCTGCTGACCGAGAGGACACATCGAGCTTGGTGAGGATGCTGGTGACATGCGTCTTCACGGTACGGACGCTGATAGACAGCGCGTCGGCGATCTCCTGATTGGATTTGCCAGCCGCTATCCACTCCAGCACTTCGAGCTCACGGGAGGAGAGGTCATGCGACGGTGCCGCGGTGTCCGGTCGCGGAGACGGTGGGGCAGCGATGGCATGGTCAGCCCAGGCCCTGGCTTCTTCAAGGGCTTGGGCAGTCGTGAGGTTATGCCCCGCCTGCTGCTCCGCCTCGAAAGCCGCATCTCCCAGTTCGGCCTTCGCCTGCCGCACTACCTGCACCAAGGCCTGCCGAACCGGCTGCCATAAGGGCCGGCCAAAGTCCGCCTCCCAGGCGCTGTACGCCTCGACCATCCGTGCAGCTTGGCTATGCTCGCCGCTCGCCCCCATGGCCACCGCAACGTAGGCGAGGCAGCGAGCTCCGGAGCCTCCGGGCTCCTGATCAAACAGCGCCATGGC
>DASYVY010000241.1:0-2098 GCA_035936535.1 Thermomicrobiales bacterium
GAACAGGTCGCCCATTCCTCAGCAGGCGATCGCCTCGTGCACGAAACGGTGCTCGGCGACAGCGCCCGGACCGGTGGACGGACCGACCAGGATGGGGAAGCGCCCTTGGCTGCGGAGCTTCGCCAGCACGTACCGGAGTCAGTCCAGCGGTTCCTTGCACCTTCCCTGACGTTCCACTGGACGACCAAGCATCGTCTCGTCGTGGTCGGCGGGGGCCTGCTTGTCCTGCTTGCGCTCCTGGCCAACAGCGCGGGCACCGCGCTGGTCGTCGCGAGCGGAATCGTTGTGATCCTGCTTGCCCTGACGCTCCTGCAGCAGGATCTGTTCGAGCGGGAATCCCCGGCCCTGATCATGGCGGTCGGCGTCATCGGGGGGGTGATCGGGATCGTCATCGGCACGGTCAATTCGTGGCTGACAAGCAGCGATTGGTTTGATTCCGGAACGCTCAACTATGGCGCGGCGGGATTCGGGGGGCGATTCGCCGATCTTGGCGGAGCGGCACCGTTGTCGGTCTGGTTGCTCAATGGCTTGATCCTTCCGCTGATCGCCATCGCGGGCATTGCCGCCGCGCCGGTCGCCTTGCGGCGGCTGCCTCAGTTCCGCAACGAGGTCATGGACGGGGTCATCCTCGTCGGTTCCTCAGCTGCCGGATACGCGATCAGCACCGCGCTGGTTTACTGGTCGCCGATGCTGGGCAACCGTGGACCGCAAACGGATGTCAGCGACTGGACCCTGACGCTGATCGGCGTGGTGATTCTGCGGCCGGTCGTGATCACGCTGGCCGGAGCGATGCTTGGTGCTGGCATCTGGCGATACATGGTCACACCTTCGATTGCGAGAATCCTTCTCCCGGCCGTGGGAAGCGTCGGCGCTTTCCTGTTGCTCGCCTTTGGATCGATCCAGCTGCAGCCTGCCGGTCTCTGGGCAGAGGTCATCTGGACACTCCTCCTTTCGGCTGCGACATTCGCCGTCTACCGAGTCGTCCTGAAGGGGGCGATCACCGAAGATCGGAAGGCGATGGGATCCGACGGAGGCCGCATGGTCTGTCCGAGCTGCCAGCAGATCACCCCCGCCGGCGCCTTCTGCGCCAACTGCGGCGAGCCGTTACCGGAGGCTGCCGGTACGGGCAAGGCGAGCAGGACGACCAGCGCACCGGGCGGCACCTAATTTTCCAGAGCAATGAGGGAGCACCGAGCGAAACGCGACGCCGATCCGGCAAGCCGGATCGGCGTCGCATTGGTTCTGAAGCACCTTGTCCAAAGTCGCCACCCTGGGAAGGGCAGACGTCCCAGGCTGAGAAGGTCTTCCAGGGAAGGCCCCCGTCAGAACCCCATCGAGGCAGTCACCTAAGGTGACGCTCAATGCCCGTCGTCCTCGCGGCGAGGTCAGCTACCGAACGAAGGACGTCGAGCAGATCGGCAACCGGAGCTGGCTGCGTGATCGGGTTCCTGGGAGAACTGGAAAGGTTGCGTTCTGTTCGAACATCCAGCCACCCACTGCGCCTTCCGTTTCGGGAGTTTGGTCCCAGGGACCGTCCGAAACATCCAGCGTAAACCGTGATGCTTCAGCATAGGCACAGTAGTAGGCCGCCACCCTCATGTCAAGCACGGCCGGCCCCTCACGTTAACGAGTGCACCATAACGTCCAGTGGTCGTCCCGAGATATCCCCGGGAACGGCGCGGCCAGACCGTAGCAAAGGCGGCGGCAATGACATCGAACGGTACCAGCGGACATCGCGCTGGCTTCGCGAGCCGCCTCCATCACAGACCCGCTGCCGGTCGTCGTTGCGATCTGACACCCACCGGCGACATCTCCCCCGGGCCAGGCAGCCGCCGTCTCAATACTCTCCCGGTAACCCGGAATGCACGGGATGGTCACCATTCCAAAGGCTGCCGTCCGGTTGGCACATCCTCCGGCCAGGAGCGCAAGGGGCCCCTCGATCACCATCAGGCCGAAAGCGCCATCGCATCGTCTTCGAGAACGGGGATCCTGAGGACGTCCCGCTCCAAATCGTCGTCCATATCGGGATCCAGGAGATCATCGTCCACCCCGGCCAGCGCCGCGTGAACCGCCGAGCCGAACCGCTGGATGTGGGCCA
>DASYVY010000242.1:0-3525 GCA_035936535.1 Thermomicrobiales bacterium
CCAGAAACCACGTCTAGGCGCGCTTGCCGGGAGCGGATGGACGCATCCGTCAACGTGATGGTGTCGCCATCGATCAGGAGACGGTGCCGGCCGATCTCGTCGATCCTGAAGACCAGCCCATCGAACGTCGTCTCCGGCACCAGCAGCAGGTATCCCTCGTCGGTACGCGTGATCTGCCCGTCGGTGGCGTAATACTCGGCCGACGCGGCGTTGTCCGTGACGATGCTCGTGCGACGGAGGTGCTCTTCGTTCGCCGGCACGAAGGTCTCGCGCACATCTCCACCGTACATCGAGTGGGTGAATACCAGCGTCACCGGCGTATTCCGGCCAATCGGACGACAGACAAGCGGCTCGTTGCCCTCCGTCGTGACCGCGATCAGCTGATGGGGCGAGAGGGCGATCCCGAGCATGACGACGGTCGCCAGTACGAGACCGGCGACCGTCGTCCCATGGCGCACGCGTGGATTATCCGGCGGCTACCGGTGTTGCCGGTGTCGCGTCAGGCGTGGCGGCAGGCGAGGCATCCGGCGTGGCCGAGCCACCGGGGGTGAACCCCTGCTCCTGGTAGTACCGCACCGCGCCCGGGTGGAACGGAATCGGGGAGCCGACCGTGGCGTTCTCGAGCGTCAGCTTGGCCGCTTCCGGATGGGCAGCGGCAAGTTCTGCCTGGCCCTCGAACATCACGCGGGTGATGTTGTAGGCGAGTTCCTCATCCATCGATTCGTTCACGACCAGCACGTTCGGGACGATGACGACCTCGACATCCGACGTCTGGTTGGTATACGTGTTCGCCGGGATCACGTCCGTGCTGTAGAAGTCGCCATAGGCTTCCTGCAAGGCCGCGGCTACTTCGCCGTGGGGCAGGAGCTGGACCGAGACGTTGGGGGTCGCGCTGAGATCCGTGATCGCCGCGGTCGGCAAACCGCCGGACCAGAAGAAGGCATCGATCTGGCCATCCCTGATCGCGTCGGCCGATTCCGCGACGCCCAGCCGTTCGACCTCGATCCCGCTCGCCGGGTCGATCCCGGAGACCTGGAGGATCCGGTTGGCGATCACCTCGGTGCCGCTGCCCGGCGCCCCGACGGAGACACGCTTGCCCGCAAGGTCCGCGATCGACGAGATCCCGGCATCGGCGTTGACGACGATCTGGGTGTAGTTGTTGTAGAGCGTCGCCAGCGCCTGGGCGGCGATCGGATCCTCGAACGGAGGGTTGCCCTGGACCGCGTCGTAGGCGGTGTCTCCGAGGACGAAGGCGATATCGGCGTCGCCGCTCTCGATCAGGTACATGTTATCGACGGAGGCCGAAGTCGCCTCCGCCGTCACATTGGTCCCTTCCAGGTTGGCTGTCAGCAACGACGCCAGCGCACCGCCATAGGGAAAGTAGACGCCGCCGGTGCCGCCAGTGGCGATCGAGAGCTGGTCCTGCGCCGACGCGGCTGGGGCGAACATGAGCGTCGCCATGGCCAATACCGTGAGAGCGGCTCCAAAACGAGAACGAACCATTGAGTCCCCCTTGGTGGGTGAATCGCGGACGTTGTCAAAGACCTGGCAGAATGTGCTGACTTCGCTCGGTTATACCACCCAACGCCCCTGATCTGCGACACCACCGCCCATAAGGTGACCTATGCTATAGGGGAGAGACCGGTCTGCACGTCGCGGGTGCATTTCGCAAACCACCTTCGAGGAAGACGCCATGGTCGCCGTCGCCCAGCTCATGCCGCAGGACCCCGAGGAGCAGCGGACAGTGCTCGGCGTGCTGCGCGAGCACCCGGAACTTCCCGGATTCATCGCCCGCGCGACCCAACGTGCCCATGAGGTCTTCACCGACCCGGAGATCCACCTCGACACCGTCCGCTACGACGAATGGGATCCACCGCTGCGCGTGATCATCCGCGTCCCGATGCGGATGCCGGAATACCGGGAGGCGTTCAGGGAGTATCTGAGACGGCTATCGCCCAACCCTGAATACGATCGAGACCTGATCCTTGTGTTTCCCCAGTACTGGGGTCCGGTCGAGATGAGGTCGTGATCCGCGCCCGGGACCTTCTGGAAGTAGCGGAAACATGCGCCGACCGCGACGAAGAACCATGGATCCGGACAGCGATTGGCCGCTTCTACTATGCCGCCCTCCTCGCGAGCCGGGAATACTGCGAGGATCACTTGGGCTACGTCCGGACGCGCCTGGGTAGGGAACACGCTGAAGTTCCCCGCCTGCTTGTGCACAACAGCACTGACATCGCTGATCAACTGCTCTTTCTTCGATCCATTCGCAATGCGGCTGACTATGATCTCCACCTTTCGATTGCAACGATGCATCGCAATCTCGATGATGGGCGTGAACTGGCACGGATGATCATCGCCCGTCTCGACGAGTTGACTGAGACCACGGTCCCACGCTGAGCGCAGCCGTGAGGGCGTTGGCTCCAGCGGCCGCGGAGCCGGCGTCCCTTGAGGAGAGCCGCGTCCCGAACCCGCCAGGAGCACATCGAGCACGTTCGGTATCCATACTTCAGGACTTCAGGCTCACCATCCGGATCCGCAGGCAGGGGCACGATCGAAATGCAGGCAGGCATCTTTACCTATGCGTGGGATCTGGAAGCGACCGGATACGATCGGGTCGCGGGCGAGCTGGCGGAGGCCGGGTTCACGTCGATCAATCTTGCGACGGCGTATCACGCCGGAAAGTTCCTGATGCCGCGCAACCCGCGCCACCGGGTCTACTTCGCGGAGGATGGCGCGCTCTACTTCCAGCCTGATCTTTCGAAGTACGGCCGCATCCGGCCACGGGTCAGCGCCTTCGTTTCGGCTGATGGCGATCCGGCAGGCAGGGTCCAGCGGGCCGCCGCGTCGCACGGCATGGAATACGTTGCCTGGCTTGTCTGCCTGCATAATAGCTGGCTCGGCGAGCGCCATCCGCACGCCACGATGCATACCGCATTCGGCGATCCGCTGATCCATTCCCTCTCGCCCGCTCACCCGGACGTCCGCCAGTATCTCATCGCGATGGTCCGCGATCTCGTCGCCCGTTACGACGTTGCCGCCGTGGAGCTGGAATCGCCGGGGTACATGGGGTTCGTGCATGGCTACCACCACGAGATTTCCGGCGTCGATCTCGACCCGGTCCAGCAGCGGTTGCTCGGGATTTCCTTCAACCCGGTCGATATCAGCGGCGCGACGGAGCACGGGATCGACGCCGAGCGCCTGCGAAGGCGCGTCGCCGCGCTGCTCGATGCCTGCTGGAATCAGGGGATTCCCGTGATGGACGCCGGCGGGCCGGTGGCAGAGGTGTCGGCGCTGCTGGAGGATCCGGAGATGCGGGCCTATCTCGCCTGGCAGCAGGACCAGGTCATCTCACTGATGGGACTCGTTCGGGATGCGATCGCGCATTCCAGCCCAGCGACGCAGATCCGTCACTTCGCCTCGATGCACGCCACGGCCGCGCCGGACGAATCCATGCGGGCGCTGCTCCAGACCGGGGACGCGATCCTCGCCGGGTACGCCCTGTCCGACGACGACGCCCGGGCC
>DASYVY010000243.1:0-2896 GCA_035936535.1 Thermomicrobiales bacterium
CGAACGCTTCATCGTCCGGGTGAGCGAGAATCCAGAGAAGATCCACCTTGTGCATTCCGTCGGCTGGCTGTTCGGTCCCGCTACTCTGCACGTCTGTGCTCCCCATCGTCTGTATCCATCGCCCGGTGGCAGGTGCATTCGATCGCTGATGCTTGGGCCCGAACACCATTATGGGGAGGGTCGGGCGGCGCGGTCTACGACCCACCCGGCTAGGCCATTCAGACAGACCGGGTGAATCTGACGCATCAGGCGGATTCGGGAATGCCGCCTGCCTCGAAAGCGCTGAGGGCCGCTTCCAGGCGCTTTTGGCGTCGGCGGGCACTTGCATAGATCCGGTGGTTTTCGGCATTGGGTTCATACGTGCGGGCGATTGTGTTGCCCTCACCGCGCAGGTCCGGCCGCAAACCGAGGGTTTCGAGCGCGCACAGGGCCGCGCCTCGCGCCGATGCTTCCGCGTCCGCTTCCACCGCCTGGACGGGATGGCCGAGCGTGTCCGAGATGATCTGGATCCACATCGGTGATCGGAGTGCAGCCGCTCCGTTGATGTGAATCTCATGCTCGGGCTTTACGAGGAGGCTGAGATCGTCATAGATGGCGGCGATTCGATAGGCGGTTGCCTCGAGCGTTGCGCGGAAGATCTCGGCCGGAGTGGTCGAGAGCCGGAGGCCGGACAAGGTGCCTGTCGCGCGGTCATTCCAGCTGGGGGATCGCTCGCCGGCGAGAAATGGCAGGATCGTCAGGCCGTGCCCGTCGGCCGCTATCTGGGCCGCACCCTCCGACAGGTCATCGAACTCCCCCTGGGCCATGTGGCGTGCGATCCAGCCGGCGACATTGCCGGCATTGCTGAGCGCACCGCCGACCACCCGGTGGTAGCGATCTAGCCGGTAGTTCCAGATTCGAGGTGGAATGAAGGAGAGCGGAGATTTCGCAGAGGGCTCGTGATCCGTGATCATTCGCATGGCCGCCGAGGTGCCGACGGTGATCGCGATGCGGTCGGCGCCGATACATCCCGCGCCGATATTCGCGGCAGCGCCATCGCCGATCGCGGGGTACCAGGGGATATCCGCCAACGCCTTCCAGCGGTTGGCGAACTCGGGAAGCAGGTCGGGGAGGGGCTGATTGCGGTCGGTCAGTTCCGGCATGGCGCTCACGTCCACGCCCACAGCGTCGAGCACCTCCCGGTCCCAGACGCTCTCATTGATGTCGAGCATTCCGGTCCCCGACGCCATCGATACGGAGGCGAGATTCGCGCCCGTGAGCCGCAACGCGACATAGTCCGCGAACGAGGTCCAGTGCGCCACCTCTGGCCACGTCTTCCCATACGTGCGCTGGAACCACAGCAGCTTGGCCGGCCAATAACTGGAGTGCGGCCGGCAACCAGTACGCTGGTGAAGAACCTCCGGAGCGATATGCGCGGTGAGATCCCGGACGTCCGGACCCGACCGCTTGTCCGACCACATCAGTACAGGTGACAAGGGGTTTCCGGAGCCATCGAGCGCCAGCAAACTGTGCCAGAAACTGGAGGTCGCGACCGCAGCGATGTCCGCCGCGCGCGCTCCCGCCCACGTCAGCACCCCATCGATGCAGGAGCAGACCATGTCGAACAGGGCGGTGGCGTCTCCTTCCGAACCGCCATCCGATGTCGACCTAAGCTGATGCGCGATCTGTGTCTCGCTGTTTTCAAGTTGGTCGCCGTGCGCGTCGTACAGGAGTGCCCGAACGGACGACGACCCCAAATCGAGCGCCAGGATGAAAGGAGTCCCTGCATCTTCCACTGACGTGACATTCATGCCGGGCTGCCTGATGCAGCGGCTCGATCGATGAACATGGCTATCCCCGGATCTCCATCGGTACAGCTGTCGGGTAGCTCCGCGCTTATTGTAGAGGAGGGATGCCTGGCCGGAACCCCGAAACCTGCCCATTGAACCAATTGGGGCCGAGACCCGGGTATGCTACGGTTGCGGAAGAATCCCGTCCGCGGGACAGGGGTGCAACGATGATGCAGGAGCGCGGGAGCACGAATTGTGAAGCCGGAGACATCTGTAGTAGCGCTCGCTGGAGGGGTGGGCGGCGCGAAGCTCGCGCAGGGTTTGGCGGGAGCGTTCGATCCGGCACGCCTCAGCATCATCGTCAACACGGCTGATGATTTCCGCCTCTGGGGACTTCATATCTCTCCCGATCTCGATACGGTCATGTATACCCTGGCGGGGATCGCCCATCCAACCACCGGCTGGGGAATCGCGGGTGATTCCTTTGCAGCCCTCGACATGCTGGGGCGCCTCGGTGAAGACGCATGGTTCCGCGTCGGCGACCAGGATTTCGCCACGCATATCCGCAGAACGTCGGCGTTGCAGGCGGGACGCTCGCTCACCGATATCACCGGCGGGATGTCGAGAGCCTTGGGCATCGAGCCGTCGATCCTGCCGATGACGGATTCACCGGTTTCGACCATGGTGGAGACGCCTGCCGGCACTCTGGCGTTCCAGGATTATTTCGTCGCCAGGCGGCAACAGGATGACGTCCTTGGCGTCACCTTCGAGGGGATCGATGGGGCGGCACTTACGGACGACGCGACTGCAGCACTGAGCCAGGCCGGCATCGTCGTTATCTGCCCCTCGAACCCGATCGTGAGCATCGGGCCAATCCTTGCCCTGCCAGGAGTCCGCGCACGGCTCGCCACCTCTCCGGCGGTGAGGGTGGCGGTCAGCCCGATCGTCGCCGGCAAGGCGCTCAAGGGGCCAGCAGACCGCATGCTCACAACCCTGGGGCATGACTCTTCGGCAACCGGCGTCGCTGCCCTGTATCGCGACCTGGTGGATCTCTTCGTCATCGACAGTCAGGACGCCGCGGAGCGCCCCGCCATTGAAGCGCTCGGCATGCGGGTGCATGTCACCGA
>DASYVY010000244.1:0-2162 GCA_035936535.1 Thermomicrobiales bacterium
AAGCCGATGGCGCCGACGTGGGCCGAAGCGAAGCGCATGGCCGAGGTTTGCGACGAGCGGGGCGTCCAGCTCACCTTCAACCACCAGCGGCGCTTCTCACCGGAGTTCGTCCAGGCCCGCGAGCTCCTCCGCTCCGGCGCGATCGGCGACATGGTGCGGCTGGAAGGCTCCTGCGGCAACCTGTTCGACTGGGGCACTCACTGGTTCGACATGTTCTTCTTCTATAACGACGAGACGCCTGCCGACTGGGTGCTCGGGCAGGTCGAGCCGACCGGCGGCAACTCGGTCTTCGGCGTCCAGCTCGAAGGGCAGGCGATCAGCCAGATCGGCTTCCGCAACGGCATCCAGGGCCTCCTGCTGACCAGCACGGCCGAAGGCTGGCCACTGTCGACACGCATCGTCGGCACGGACGGCATCATCGAGGCGGCGCTGCGCACGGATCCGCTGCGCGTCTGGGGCAAGGGACAGACCGGGTGGCAATCGGTGGAACTCGAAGGCGACCGGTCATTGCAGGGAACGGTCGCGGCCGGTGTCGTCGAGCTCGTGGCGGCGCTCAAGGAGGGGAGGGAACCGGAGCTCTCGTCGAAGAAGGTGCTGCGGGCCACGGAGCTGATCTTCGCTACCTATGAGTCAGCCCGCCAGGGTGGCCGCATGGACCTCCCGCTCAACGTCGAGGACTCCACCATCCTCGCCTCTGCCTGATCCGCTGCGAGCCTCGGCCAAGTGAGGAGCACCTGGTCAATACTGCGCCTCTATCCCAGACCTCCGTTGAGACAACTCTAGGAATCCCAACGGGCCTTCGATGCATATCTCAGTTGTGAATCGCTCGCTTGACCCCAGCCCCCTCGTCTCAATTGGGACGAGGGGGCTTTTTGGTGACTGTCATCGCACACGCAATTTACGAGTGAAGCCTCCTTGGTGATCACGGCACCGGGGCAGTATCATGCGTCAAGGTTTTTCAAACGTATTGCTGTGCCGGACACCGGTTTCCGGCCGATGCCAATTGGCGCTACCTGCATCGCGTTGATGCGATGGGGCGTCCATCCGGGACTTTCCGATTCGATGGACGCCTCGGCTGGAGATTCCCGCCCGCCAGCGGCTGGACGCCCGGTCAAACCGGTCATCACCGGGGACATTCGGGAAGGAGGCTCGATTCCAGGTGCGTTGGTGTGCTCGAAGATGCGGACCAGGTGTTTCGCCACGGATGGGATCGCGATGCTGTTGCTTTCCTCATTCCGGCAATTGATGGGGGTAGACATGACCCGTGTAATCCGGCTCGTCCTTCTCCTGCTCGTGATGCTCGGGTCGACCATGGCCGGGGTTTCGCGGATAGCGGCGCAGGATGAGCAGCCCCGGTTTGTCATCGTCACGCATGGTCAGGCGTCCGATCCGTTCTGGTCCGTTGTGCAACGGGGCGCTGATGCGGCCGCCCAGGATCTGGGCGTTTCCGTCGATTACCAGGCACCGTCCACGTATGACATGGTCGCGATGTCACAGCTGATCGATGCCGCGGTCGCCTCCCAGCCGGATGGCCTGGTCGTCTCGATCCCGGATGCCGAGGCGCTGAGCCCGGCAATCCAGCGTGCGACCGACGCGGGCATCCCCGTTATCTCGATCAACTCCGGATCCGAAGTTGCCGAGGCTCTGGGTGTCCTGAGTCACGTGGGTCAGACCGAGCGGGAAGCCGGAGTCGGCGGCGGCGAACGCATGGCCGAGGCCGGCGTGACCAACTCCATCTGCCTGATCCATGAGGCAGGCAACGCCGGACTAGAAGAGCGCTGCGCCGGCTACACCGAAGCGATGACCGCCGCGGGCGGAACGGTCGAGCAACTCGTTGTCGATCTCAACAACCCGACCGAGGCGACGCAGCGAATCCAGGCGGCGCTTTCCGCCAACGCCGACATCAACGGGATCATGGCGCTCGGACCAACCGGCGCGCTGCCGGCATTGCAGGCAATCGATGCCGCCGGGAAGTCCGGGGCCGTCCAGATCGCCACGTTCGACCTCTCCCCGGAGGTGCTCCAGGCAATCCAGGACGGCACACTGCTGTTCGCGATCGACCAGCAGCAGTATCTCCAGGGATACCTGCCGATCGTCCTGCTCAACCTCTACGTCACCAACGCCAACACGATCGCGAACCCGGTGCTGATGACCGGGCCCGG
>DASYVY010000245.1:0-4630 GCA_035936535.1 Thermomicrobiales bacterium
GGACATGTTCGGCCTGATCGCCGCCGACGATGCGGCATCGGCGAACCTGCGGCGCATCAAGGAAACGCTGGGGGCAGGTCCCGCCGGGGCGATGACGCTCATCTCCCGCTTGACGCGAATCAGCAGCCTGGCCATTCCGCGCGCATCGATCCTGTACTTCCCGCTCCAGATGCTGTTTCTCTGGGACGTGCACGTCCTCCAGGCGCTGGAGCGATGGAAGCGGGCGAATGGCAGCCGCTCGCGCTCGTGGCTGGAGGCGGCCGGGGAGTGGGAGGCCTTGGCGGCGCTCGCAATCCTCGCCCATGACCACCCGGAGTGGGCGATGCCGGAACTCGACGAGGCACAGGAATCCCTCGAGGCGTCGGGGCTGGCGCACCCGCTGATCGCCCCGGAAAGCGCGGTTCCCAACGATGTCACCGTCGGACCGGCCGGGACCTTCCTGTTCGTGACCGGGTCGAACATGGCCGGCAAGAGCACGCTGCTTCGCGCCGTGGGCGTCAATGCGGTGCTCGCGATGGCGGGTGCGCCCGTCTGCGCGCGCTCATTGCGGATGCCACCGGTCGATGTCTGGACCTGCATGCGGGTGGAGGATTCCGTCGCGCGCGGGGTCTCATTCTTCATGGCCGAGCTGCAGCGGCTCAAGTTGGTGGTCGATGCCTGCACCAACGCGCGCGAGCGGCCCGTGCTCTACCTGCTCGACGAGATCCTGCAGGGGACGAACACCGGGGAGCGGCAGATCGCGTCCCGGAGGGTGCTCGCGCAACTGACCGCGACATCATCGCTTGGAGCGATCTCGAGTCATGACCTGGACCTGGTTACCGGGACGCACCTCGATGACCTTGCGCGGAAGGTGCATTTCGCCGAGCGCTTCAGCCGGGACGTCAGCGGACCATCGATGACGTTCGATTACCGGCTGCGACCCGGCGTGGCGACCTCGACCAACGCGTTGGCGCTGATGGAGCTGCTCGGCTTCGACGTTTCCGCGGACTCCGAGAGCTCGACGAACGCGGTAGCCGCTTCGAAGGGCAGTGACCCGTAGGTCCACCTGCAGGCAATGGCGACGCTCCAGTACGGCCGTCTGCACTCAGGGACAGTCGCGTAGCGGCTGGGCGAATGCGGCTCCGTGGTCTCGACCGGGTGAGGCATAACAATGTGGAACCCGGGCCGTGCCACCCCTGCCGGGCACGTGCATTTTGCGGGCCTGGGGCGGTCATGGAGGACCATGCCCTACATCGCTGCGTAGCGGCTTGCAGGGGGACGATCGTGAATCGTATTCAGGGGAGATACGCAGGTCTGCCCTACGATAGACGTCTGAGTTCTGCGGTGACACCGGCACCCACCAGTGTTATGCCGGCGGGTCGATCAACTCTTTCTCGAACTGGCCGGTAAACGCCAGCACCGCCAGGATGAGGATCGCCGCAAGAACCACCACGCCGATCAGCACGACGAGGGAGACGATGTTCCCGAACCCTTCGCCACCCATCCGCCGCTCGGGCTGATCTTCTTCAATGCGTTCGACGCGTACGACCCGACTGTCACCGGACCCGGGGTCGCGGCCGACGACGCCGATCAGAGCGATCAAATAGAGTACGCGAAAGATCATCTGGAACTCCAAATGGTCACACGAGAGTGATGGAGCGGACGTGCTGAACCGGGTCCACCCGCCAACCGGCCAGCCCCTTGCATGGGGCACTGTACGGGATTGCTGAGCGATGGTCCACCAGTGCGGAACGCATACCTAACCCGGTCAACGTCCAGCGCTCTACCCGTAAAGGGCTGAGGCGATCAGTTGGCGGAGGATGACCAGCAGCAGCAGCGTGACCATGATCGAGAGATCGAGCATCCCGGTCGACGGCAACACCTGTCGCACCGGGGCGACAATCGGTTCGGTGATGTCGAACAGGATCTTCCCGATCGACGACGTGAAGCCTGGATCGAACCACGAGAACAGCGCTCGCGCGATCAGGAGCAGGCTCAGGATGTTGAGGATGGTCAGGAGAATGCCGCCGAGATCCATGTCTGATTCCTGCTCCAGTCCTGGGACGCGGGCGTCGGGACGGGCCGCCCGAACGGGGTGCGCCTGGGTCGAGATTTGGGTGATCAGCCACCGGCCGGGTGTTTCCGGTGGTCGAGTCGCAAGTAGCGAGTAGCTAGTATACGGGGTGCGCGAGCAGCGCCGCGGGCGGCACGCCGGCCAATGGTTCAAGCCTGCACGTCCGACCTGCGAAGTTTGGGGATGCACTCCGTCGCGACGCGCTCGACGATCGCAAACTGGTCTGGCGGCGGCGGCTGGAACAGGAACTCACGCACGCCCGCCTCACTGAACCGGCCGACGAAATCCTCGAACCCATCGATCGATGCCCACGGCCGCTCGTTCTCCATCTGGGCCACGACGTATAGCATCGAGCGTTTGACCTCACGGGGATCGCGGCCGTTCCTGACACAGGCCTCATCCATCAGCTCGTTGCGATGTCGCATCTCCTCCGGCGTGCCGCGCGAATTCCATGTATCGGCATACCGTGCGGCCAGCCGGATCATCCGTGGCCCGTGGGCGCCGAGCACCAGCGGGGGTCGTGGTCGCTGAATCGGGGCGGGCCGGTTCATGGCGTCACGGAGCGTATAGAACTCGCCCTCGAAGCTGGTCACGTCGTTGCTCAGGTAGCGATCGAGCAGGTCGAGCGCCTCGGCATACCGGTCGACGAGCTCACCCGTTTCCTGGAACTCCAGGCCGAACATCTCGTGCTCGTCCCGGAACCAGCCGGCACCAATTCCCAGCTCGAGCCGACCCCCGGAGATATGGTCGATCGTGACGGCCTGCTTGGCGAGCAGGGCCGGGTGCCGGAAGGTGTTGGAGGAGACCAGGACGCCGAGCCGGACCCGCGTGACCTGGGTGGCGAGCGCCGAGAGCAGCGTCCATGCTTCGAACATCGGGCCTTCGGGCCTGGCGGTCGGCACGAAATGATCAGGAAGCCAGAGGCTGTCGAAGCCGAGCTGCTCGAACCACGTCCATCGCTCGCACAGCTCCCGCCAGGTCCACGTCTGGATCGTCTGAATGCCGAACTCGCGACGGCGAGCGGCCGTCGTAGCGGCGGGCGCGTCGGCGGGCATGGGGACTGAAGCCACGGATCGGGCATCCTCGGTCATGGGTCATGTCTCCGTCTCTGGTCACGACATGTCGCGGGTGAACTGCCCGGTATTGTGCAGCGAAGTCGGTCAGGTTGCCAATTCCGGACGTTGGATTGAAACTGGGCGAACGTGAACGCCAGACGCTGGCCCGTTTGGTGATTGTTCGAGAAGGTACGGCAGGAGAGGACCCCAGGCTTATGACTTCCGGTAATGGATCACAGGAATCGGGGAATGGGTCGAATGGTGCCCAGGAGCCGTTCGATACGCGATTCAACAGCAGGACGCTTTACGACGGCAACGATCGCGCCGGTGCACGGGCGATGATGAAGGGCGTCGGGTTCACGGACGAGGACCTGAAGAAGCCGATCATCGGCATCGCCAACACCTGGATCGAGACGATGCCGTGCAATCTCAACCTGCGTCGGCTGGCCAAGCACGTCAAGGATGGGGTCCGCGCCGCGGGCGGCACGCCGATGGAGTTCAACACTGTCGCGATCTCGGACGGGGTGACGATGGGCACCGAGGGCATGAAGACCTCGCTCATCTCCCGCGAGATCATCGCGGATTCGGTGGAGCTTGTCGGGCGCGGGCACATGTTCGACGGGATTATCGCCCTTGGGGCATGCGACAAGACCCTGCCAGGGCTGGCGATGGCGCTGGCCCGGCTGAATGTCCCATCGTTCGTGCTTTATGGCGGCTCGATCATGCCGGGGTACTGGCATGACAAGGAAGTGACGATCCGCTCGGTCTACGAGGCGATCGGGGCCAACTCCGCCGGCAACATGAGCGATGAGGATCTGAAATCGCTCGAGGATGTCGCCTGCCCCGGGGCGGGCGCCTGCGGTGGACAATACACGGCCAACACGATGGCGATGGCGATGGAGTTCCTTGGCATGTCGCCCCTCGGGACGGCCTCTGCACCGGCCATCGATCCGCGCAAGGACGAGATCGGCCGCAAGGCAGGCGAGTTGATCATGGACCTCCTTGCCCGTAACGTGCGACCTCTCGACATCCTCACCCGGGCTGCCTTTGAGAACGCTATCGCCGGTGTTGCCGCCAGCGGTGGGTCGACCAACTCCGTCCTGCACCTGCTGGCGCTGGCGCGCGAGGCGCGGGTTCAGCTTGAGATCGAGGACTTCGACGAGATCTCCCGGCGGACACCCATCATCGCCGACCTGATGCCGGGCGGCAGATACGCCGCGGCCGATCTCGACAAGGCCGGCGGCATCCAGCTGGTCGCCCAGCGCCTGGTCGAGGGCGGCTACCTTGATGGCTCCCGGCCCACGCCGACCGGGCGCACGATGGCCGAGGAGGCGGCGCTGGCGGTCGAGACCGAGGGGCAGGACGTGGTCCGCGCGGCGGGCGACCCGATCAAGGCATCGGGTGGGCTCAACATCCTCAAGGGGAACATCGCGCCGGACGGCGCGGTGGTCAAGCTGTTCGGGTACGAGCATACGTATCATCGTGGCCCGGCCCGGGTCTTCGATTCCGAGCGGGCCGCGCA
>DASYVY010000246.1:0-11210 GCA_035936535.1 Thermomicrobiales bacterium
ACGCGGGCAACCTCTCGCCCTGGTGCTCGAGAAAGTAGCTTGTCAAAGCCGGGCAGATCAGGCAGGCCCGGTGCGCCTGATCCCGACGGCATGTGGCATCCTGCGGAAACGCATTGACCGGGTCGGCATCGACCGGCCGTACCTCACAGGAACTCGTATGGAAGGACCGGTCGTCGATACCGACATCCGCGATGGGCAATACCGGGACCCGGTCAACCTCGGCGCCCGGATCGACCTTCACCAGCGGTTCAGCACCAACGGGCAGGGCTGGTTCACCTGGCTCGGGGAGCAGCTCGACCTGGCCAACGCCGCGGACGTCCTCGAGCTTGGCTGCGGCGAAGGTGGCTTCTGGGTCGCCAACGCGGATCGCGTCCCGCGCTCGACCACCTTGATGCTGACCGACTTCTCACCGGGGATGCTGGCCGCGACCAGGGGCCGGCTGCACCCGATCTTGCGGGGTGCCAGGTTCGCCGTCGTCGACGCCCAGGCGATCCCGTTCGCCGATGCGAGCTTCGACGTCGTGATCGCCAATCACATGCTCTACCACGTTCCGGACCTGCATCGTGCCCTGCGGGAGATCCGGCGTGTGCTGCGCCCGGATGGCCGGCTCCATGCCGCCACGAACGGCGAGCGGCACCTGACCGAGCTTGGGGCCCTGATCCGCGCCGTCGGTCTTGATGCGGAGCGCCTCGGGATCCATGACGCGTTCAGTCTCGAGCGCGGCGCGGCGGCGCTCAATCGCCATTTCGTGCAGATCGAGCGCCGCGATTATGACGATGCGCTTGTGGTGACCGACCCGGAGGCGATCGTCCGGTACGTGACTTCCACCGTCGGAGCCATGAGAATCGACGGCGATCAGGTTGAGGAGTTGCGCCGGCTCGTAACCGACTCGATCGCAAGCGAGGGCGCGTTCCGCATCACCAAGTCGACGGGGCTCTTCATCGCATCCGGAACGCTCGACTCCATCTGAGCCGTGAGCCGGTCTCCCCTGCCCCGCCACCGACAGCAGACGCGCCATTTTCAACAGAGCGGAAAGGAACGGTGCTCCTGATGCGCGACCGCCACGGAGAGGGCGGCAACGATCTTCCCGTCAGGCTCGCGAAACCGGCCCGGTGCGCTTGCGGGGGCCGGAATCACGCGTCTCGATGAGCCCGGCCACAGGAGCGGGGCTGAGTTCGCCGCCCCGCACGGCATGGGGCCGAACGCGCTCGGCCTGCTCGGAGACGCCCCCGCCAAGCAAGACCAGGGTTTCGCGAACCAAGTGCGGGCATCCTGACCGCACCCGGAGCTCGCGAGGGGACGAATCCGCACGTCCCCTTGCCAACCCTGCCGCTCCGTCCCCGGCGACGAAATCCCCACCCTCGACTACGATGGAAAGACGCGCCAGGCCCGGCCGTTCGGGCGCCGGCATCGAGGGGTTCCTGATTCGTGGTGCATGACACAGATTCGGCCCGGTACGACCACCTCGCCACGACAGGAGAAACGCTCCGGAGCGATCGTCCGGCGGTCCACCTCTGGGGCATGTCGACCTACACGATGGGCCTCTTCCTCGGCTTCCTCGGCGTGCTGACCTTCTCCTTCACCCTGCCGCTGACGCGGGTCGCGTCCCCGGAGCTCGGGGGCGCATTCGTCGGCATGGGACGGGCGCTGCTTGCCGCGATCCTCGCCGTTGCGGTGCTGCGGTTGCGGCGCGAGCCGGTCCCGGCGCGCAGACACTGGCGCGGGATCGTGCTCGTCGCGATGGGCACGATCTTCGGTTTCGGGCTGCTGACCTCGATCGCGATGCAGTCCGTGCCCGCCGTCCACGCGGTCGTGGTCGTGGGGTTGCTCCCGGCGGCGACCGCCGTTATGGCGGTCGTTCGCGCCGGTGAGCGCCCGAACCTCGCCTTCTGGCTGGCCTGCGCCGCCGGGGTCGTCTCCGTCCTCATCTTCGCCTGGGTGCAGGGAGCGGGATCGTTGCAATCCGGGGACATCTGGCTGCTGGTGGCGGTCGCGATGGCGGCGCTCGGCTATGCCGAGGGCGGGCGCCTGGCCCGCGAGATGGGCGGCTGGCGCGTGATCTCCTGGGCGCTGGCGTTCTCGCTGCCGGTGCTGGTCATCGTCGTGGGCGCGCTCATCTGGCGGAACGGCATGCCGGCCGGCGATCCGGCGGCATGGTGGAGCTTCCTCTATCTCGCCGCGTTCAGCATGTATCTCGGGTTCTTTCCGTGGTACCGCGGCCTGGCGCTGGGCGGGGTGGCGCGGGTGGGCCAGATCCAGCTCGTGCAGCCGGTGTTCAGCCTTGTCTGGGCGGCGATCCTGCTCGGGGAACACATCTCACTCGGGACGGCGCTGGCCTCGGTGCTGGTGATCGCCTCCGCCGCCCTCGCCCGCTGGACCCGCCCCGCCTGACGCCGCTCAGGACCATCACCGGTCGATGAACCTGGCGATGGTTGCCTGGACGAGGTCCACGGTGGCACCGTCAACACTGCCCATCCGTCGACGAAGCCGGGTTACGCTAAGGGACTTCTCTTGTTCACACATGATGAACGATGTCTCCCTCAATCCCCCTTGCGGCGGATGCACGGGGATATGAGACGGAATATCCTTGTTGGTTCTCGTCAGGGGCACGAGGATACAAAACGTATGCGGCAACTGATTGAAGTCATCGTTGGATATGACCAGGGCCGGACGTACACCTCGTTGCTCATGACCCGTGGCGGGATCGAACACGGCACTCCACACTTCACCCAAACGGGGTTGTGGCGTTTGCCTCATGTCTTGCCTCGTCCTCAGTAAAGTACGGCTCTTCGTCTGCAAAATCATCATTGCTCATCGCATCCCAGACGGCTGCGTCCTCCTGGTACTCCTTCCAGGCGACCGGATCGGCCCGCAAGCGGGCGAACCCCTCGTGCATCTCCTTCCAGAACTTGTCCTTCTCATACTTCGCGATCGCATCCTCGATCACCTCGCCGATCGGCCGGTGCTCGGATTTGGCGAGTTCCCGAAGGGTGTCATGGAGCTTCTTGTCGACGCGAACCGTTGCCATGTGGCGCTCCTCTCGCTTGTTTCCCGCAGGCCGCCTGCAATACACCGCGCAGGGCAACACGGATGTAGCCAGTGGTGTGTACAGTTTAGTAGACACCGCTGGCTACGTCACCTTCTTGCACTTCCCGTTGCCGTCGTCCACGGCACCGGTAACTAGCGTCGCATCGGGTCGAGCGCTACCGAATATCCAGCCTGGCCAAGGGCAGAGACAGAGTCCATCCTCTATGGGCCGGCCGGAATGCCAATTCATCGTCGCCGGATACAGATGGACCGCTACCTGCCCAGACCACCCGTCCTTATGCGCCCCCCACGGTCAGTGTGTCACCGGCACGCACTGTCTGCGCTGACCCAAATGTGAAATGGGCAAGAGATCCGTTGACCTCGCGGGACGATTCGACAACGGTGTCATTGAGTAACACCGCGGGGTTGCCGGATCGGTTGGGAAAACTGACCTGCCGCAACGCCACCTCTCCGAAGTGCACCGCCAAGGACCCCGTTCCGTCGGGGTTGACCGTGGCCGTGCCCCAGCCCGTACCCGCCAAGAACGGTCCGCTGAAGGTGTCATTTGCGTTCGCGGGATTCAGCATGATCGCCGCCTTGCTATCGTCATAGCGATACCCGGCGAGGGCTTCGAGCACTGTCCACCCCGCCATCGCGCGAGCGTAGTGATCACCGCATTCGATGTCGTTGTACGGATTCCGCTTCACCCCGGAGTAGCGCTCACGGGCCGCCTCCAGGATCTGGAGTCCTTCGTCGACAAGCCCCTCGTAGATGCAGGTGGCTGCAACCTGATACTCCATTCCCGTCCAAACCTCATCGTGATACCGGGTCGGACGTTCCGGCCGGCCACCCTCTGGCCAGGCAATGACCACCAACCCGTGATCATCCCCGTCGGCGAACGCGCGCTCCTCCGGGTCGTAGCCCTCGAATCCCTTGCGGACGTTGTATTTCAGGATGGACCTCAGCGTCTGGCGAACATGGTCGTCCGGTAGGATATGCCCGAGACCCAGCTGATGCGCCCACCACTGTCCGAGAAGCTGGTCGGCCAGGCACCCGGTCAGATACTGCTGTTCCACCGGATCATCCTTGCCGAGGATCTGGATGTAATACTCCCCGTTCCACAGCAGGCGGTCGTAGGCATCACGACCTCGCTCGAAGAGCGCGCGCACCTCGTCGGCCAGCCCGGATTCGCCCTGGTCGCGGGCCATCTCCTCCGTTGCCCGGAGCGCCGCCAGCCACAACCCGCCGATGAACATGTTGGTCCCGTAGAAGGCGATGTCATACGTGTTCGGCTGCTCACCCTCGAGCACCCCGTCATTATTGGCGTCCCATCTCATTCGGATATACGACATCAGGCACTTGATGTTCGGCCAGTACCGCGCCGCCCAGTCCTCCCCGGTCCCCTGCTGCACCTCGCGATAGGTCTTGAGGACGGTCCCGAGCATGCCGTCGAGCGCGGGATTGTCCGGCCCACCGATCCGCTGATTCCAGAGTTGCCTGACGAAGAGGGGCAAGAGGGTCCGGTGGGGGATGTACCCTTCGGGTGCCTGAACGTAGTCTAGGTCCGTCTCCCGCATCGTTCGCTCGAGATCCGGAAAGAGCCGCGACATCGCCTGCTCATAGTTCCAGACGTGCGTGCAGTTCAGCGGACATGATCCGCCATATCCACGCCACGCACGCGAGGTCGATGCCCCTTGTGTTCCCTCGAACCCGTAGAGCTTGCCGTCTTCCGTCCGGAAGATAGTCGGACTCCGGATCAACGCTCCCTGTGCCGCCAGGAACTCGGACATCCAGGTGGGCAGCGACGATGACAGCACGGTTTCGGACCATGCCCGCGAATCCCCCTCCAGACGCTCCCGATTGTCAAGCACGAAGGTTGCTGTTTCGACCGCGTTCGTGAAGCGCTTTGCATAGGCGTTGCCGATCCACAACCGGCTGCGTCCCAGTTCATACCGAAATTCGCGGCCTGGCTGGTCATAGTTGACGTAGTGGTTGGGAAACGACCAGGTCAGCACGAACGTGACGTCGACCAATTCATCCGGTGCCAGCGAAAATGGCACCGACATTCCACCGTTCCACGTCTCTCCCGGTCTGCTCGGTGTCGGCTGCTCGAATCGACCGGTCTTCACGACTGGCCTGTACCCCTCGTGCCACACCGTCGCAGAGTGGTCGGCATCCGCAACAGTCATCCCCGGATCAGAAACCAGATCGAGCATGCTCAAGGCAGACACGAATTCATCCGGATGCCGCCACCGCGCCAGTACCTGGGCTCCCGCATTGGGTGTTGACAAGGCCATCTGTCCGAAACCGGGATGGTCATCGGCGAGAGATGGGTTCTCCAGCACCAGCGAGGTCACCCCATCCTCGGCGTGGATGACATTCACGTTGCCGCCAAAGAGCGGGCAAAGATTTCCGTGTATCCCGGAGACGGTGTCCCATCCAATGACATTCTTCAGCGACGCTCCGAGCGCACCATGCACCACCTGGTCTGTTGGGTTGTGCAGCCGGAACGTAAACAGCACCGCTGGCAGCTCGCTGGCATCACTATCGAGAGGCACGAACGGGGAGTAGGCCTCCAGCGAGACTTCGAGTGGAAGCGTGCTGTCCTCATAGATGAGACGGGCGAACGGATAGGCGCCGGTGAACGTGGTGCGCTCGACGCCACCAAAGGTCCGCACCAGATCTGCCTGTTGTGTGGGAATGTGGTCGTCATTCACCAGCGGCGTATTGATAGGCGGGAGATCGAGTACCTCCTCCGACTGGAGGATTCGGACATCTCCGGTACCCGGGTCTGGCGAAGGCGAGGTTCGGATTGCAAAAAAACTGTCAGGCACGAACGCCAGGTGATTGGCCTGGTTGAAAAGCTGCCACTGGCGCAATCCGCCGTCTCCACCGATCGCGACCTGACCGGTACCGATGCCACCGAGCGGCATGGCGATGTGCCGCAGATGCTCCCCCACGTAGGTTCTACCGATCATTTGCTGACGGGTCCTGGTCTGCACCATCGCGTCATTCCCTTCCGCGCGTCTACGCTCAAGCTGCCTCAGGGCTGGACCCTGATCATGTTGGCCGCTTGGTCATCCGCGCATCATGCACCACCCGGTACGTCAGCGATACCGCATACTGGAGCATATGCCCCTAGCGCATCAGGCAGCGCGAGCGATCTCCACCAGCGGTCAAGACGAGAAACAGGGACCACCATCACCGCCACCACCACAGCCCAACCCCGCACCGCCGAGCCGGGGACAGCGCGGCGCTCCCCCCGGTTCCCCGTTCTGCTCGCGGTGGGGATCGTGATCGTCGCCCTCGTCCTGCGGTCGCCGATCATCGCCGTTTCCCCGCTGCTGGAAACGATCCAGGCCGACACCGGCCTCTCGAGCACGGTCATGGGATTGCTCGCGACGCTCCCGATTATCTGCTTTGGTGCGGTGGCGAACGCTGGCGCCCGGGCCGCCCGCCGCTTCGGGATCGATCTCGTGGTCCTCGCGCTGACGGTCCTGCTGGCGATCGGGATCGTGATCCGCTCGATGCCATCGCTACCCGCGCTGTTCCTCGGCACGATCGTGCTCGGCTCGGCGATCGCGATGGGCAACGTCCTCATGCCCGCCCTCGTCAAGCGCGATTTCCCCGGTCATGTCAGCCTGATGACGAGCTTCTACGTGATGGGCATCTCCGCTGGCGGCGCGCTCGCGGCGGGCCTGACGGTCCCCATCCAGCACCGGTTCGGGCTCGACTGGCGCGGGGCGCTGGCGGTCTGGGTCGTCCCCGCGCTGATCGCGATCGTGGTGGTGCTTCCCCGGATCGCGATGAACCGCGCCCTGCACACGCCGCTCACCAGCTCCCCTCCCCGGCCCCGGCTCTGGGGGGAGCGGCTGGCCTGGCAGGTGTCGCTGTTCATGGGCATGCAATCGTTCCTGTTCTTCGCGGTGTCGTCGTGGACGCCAACAATGCTGATCGATGGCGGCATGAGCGAGTCGCGCGCCGGGGCGATGCTGTCACTGATGAACATCGTCGGGCTGTTCGCCTCGTTCACGGCCCCGATCCTCGCCCAGTGGGGACCAGATCAACGGTGGCTGATCGCCGTCGTGATGGCGATCTGGGCGATCGCGATCGGCGGTCTGGTCGTCTCGCCCCTGACCTGGACACCGCTCTGGATGACCTGCTTCGGGATCGCGGCGGGTGCCGCGCTCAGCGTCGCGCTCTCGCTGATCGTGCTGCGGGCCCCGGACACGGTTCACGCGGCGGCGCTCTCCGGGATGGCGCAGGGGGTGGGCTACCTGATCGCCTCGACCGGACCGTTCCTGCTCGGCGCGCTCCACGATGCGTTCGGCGGCTGGCGGATCCCGATGGCGACCGCGTTGCTGATGCTTGTCCCCACCCTGATCGCCGGGCTCGGCGCCGGCCGCAAGCGCCTCGTCGGGCAGGTCGGCACCCCCGCCGAAACCATGACGTAGAACTCCTCAGCGATGGTTTCTCGCTGATATCCTTGCCGGGTTACACACGCTGGAACGAATGCCGCATCGCGACACCCCCGCTCGGAAAGGGCAGCCACGTGAGCACCAAGACCGTCGCCGACAAACTGATGATCAAGCCAGGGACCGCTGTCTGGATTTCACCGGCCGAGCATCGTTCGCGGATCGGGCCTCTTCCCGAGGGCTCCAGCATCGTCGAGGATATCGGCGACGCGACGATCGGCCTGCTCTTCGCGCAGGGTGCAGCCGCCGCCCGCGAGCTTCTCACCGCGAACCGGGACCACCTGACCGCGCCATCGATCCTCTGGGTTGCCTACCAGAAGGGCAACAAGGCCGACATCAACCGGGACTCCCTGTGGCCGATTCTCGTCGAGTTCGGGATGCGACCGAATGGGCAGGTGGCGGTTGACGACATCTGGTCGGCGCTGCGTTTCCGCGCCAGCAAGGAGGGCGAGGCGCCCTTCACCGGCGGTCGATCATAGGCGGTGATGACGCTTCCCCGGACCATGGGAGCAACAAGGATAGCCGTGGCGGGACAGCCCCATCACGCGCAACAAGTGGTGCAGCCGGGATTCCAGGCGCGAAGCGGGGAGGCACTCCGTAGTTCGCCAGATCGGCATCAGGCGCCGCCTTTCAGAGGAACGACGTACGAGTCGACCCGGCGGATCGCGTCACTGGCGAACGTGAAGACAACGCAGAAAGCGAACCGGTGGAGCGTACCACTCGTGTGCATACCCTCGCCGTTTCCGATCGCGACCACCATCTCGCCCTCCTCGACAAGGCGATCGACGGTCAGCGTCGGCGAGCCCACGAACTGCTCGTTCTCGATCTCCCGATCGAACGCCTCTTTGCCCACCAGGTGAGCGTACCGGGCGAGATCCCAGACGCCATCATCGGTCAGGCAGTACGGGACGTGATCGACAGGTCACCGCAGGCCCATCGCATCGCGACGCTCTGGTGGGAGGCCCTCCAGGAGCGGCCGACCTGGCGGCAGCTCCTCGTCGGCCAGGGGTACGAGCCATTCGCCTCCCGGCCGCCTTCGTTCCAAGGTAGCTCAGCGGACGACTCCAGTCCCGGTTGCCGCATCGTTTCGGATCTCTACAAACGTCCCTGGAGTGGCGCGTGCCAGGGCAATGCTAGCCCAGCACGTCAGCTGCATGTGCCTGCCACCAGGTGATCTCGGCGGCGACGATCCGCGCCCGATCGCCCCAGCCGTTCCGCGTGTGTTGAGCCAGGATCTCGCGCTGGCGCATCGCGAGTTGGGGAGCCAGGAGGTGCCGGTCGCCGAGTCCATAGGCATCGCACATCAGGGCGATCCGGCGGGCCTGTTCCCGGATGCCTACCGCCGCGGTGCCGAGGGAGAGCCAGCACCAGATGGCATAGGCCACGTCCCGGACTCGAGGCCCAGGCTGCACGTCATCAAAGTCAATCATGGCCGTCGGCAGGTCTGCGACGAACACCGTGTTCCACGGGGCATAGTCGTTGTGACAGACGACCTCGTCGTCCCCAGCCAGCGCGTTGCCTGCCGTGGCGTCATGGAAGGCGCGGAGCAGGCATGCCGCGTGACGGAGCTGCTCGTCTGTCCAGGCGCCCGGCTCCGTCCCATGCGGGACCCACCCTTCGACGTACGTCAGGACCGCACGCCCTTCTTGGTCGACCCCGCGATACCGAGGGGCGCCGGTGAACCCGACGGTTTCCAGGTGGCGCAGCAGGTCACGGACGAACGGGAAATGCGCCGTCATCGGCCGATGCACCATTCCGCCAATGCGCACAATGCCTTCGGTTGACCGCCCACCCACGAGCGGTTGCGGGCTTGAGTCGTCTGATTCATCCATCGGCGGAGCCTGGCATACCAATGATCTGGGGACAGACGGGGAATGACCGCGACGGCAACCAGAACCGGCGCAGCCCGGTCAGCACCCCTGGTGGCCCGGTCTTAGAGTTCGTTCCCGTAAAGCCGCTACGGACTGGGTTCGAGAACGAGAAAGCCCCATAGCTCGCGCGTAACATAGAGGCGCACTCCCTGCCACCCTAGGGTTAGGCTTCTGGCGTCGTTTCAAACAACTCGCTATCGACGCTTTTCTCTGCTGCGCCGGGGCAGGTAAAGGTCGTAATTATCGTGTAGGTTCTCTACCGGGGAGGAAAGGGGTCCAAACTTTGTGTCTCATGACAGGTAGGACATTACGGAATCCATATGACGCAAATGACAGCCCCAACCGGATGATGCGCAAAATCTATAAATCTCTAATGAATCATTGGCCGAAGCGTGAGGTTGAGCGCCTCCGCGCGATCGGCATCGGGGTTTGCCATGAGCCAGTGATCCGGTCCTCGGCATCCGCGACATCGCCTGTCCAGACCTCTCGATCCCTTTATCGACATCGTTAACGGGCCAGTAGCGAGACTATTATGTTTATCCTAAACATCTCCACGACCAACACACCTTTGCGCTCATCGGGCGGGGCCGGGATAACGAGATCGTCCGCAGTCAGTTCAACGAGCCAATGATTGATGGGAACCGTAAACTCGTCCCGGATCACCTAAGTCCCGGCCAGAGTTGGCGGCGGGGCTCCGCAAACGAAGCGTGCCGAAAGGGGTGGGACCACCGTTGTTCCTCCCGATGCAGTCCGACGGGCCAAGGCGCGTTTGCGCATCCTCCTCACTCTCCCCAGCCAGCCCACGCCGGAACTCGACGATGCGGTGCGCCACTGTTCGACCAATGGGTGAGCCATCCGTCCTTCCGATACCTATTATTAATACTGGGCGAGGCCATTCTTGCCTGTTCGTGGACGGCGCCGGGACCGACAAGGTATGACGCGACGGCGCAACGGAGTGCTCTCTCCGGGGGAGCGTTTGTCCGGATTCCGATCTGCGGATAGACTCTGGCAATCTATGGCACGCCTACCCCGACCCTTTACGTCCAGAACATCGGCAGCGCCGGATACTGCGTCCGGTGTTGCTGGCGCTGTGGATGGGCGGGGAGAACGGGATGGTCAAGGCGGGCAGGACGCGGTCGGCACCAGGGTCGGTCGCGGTACACGATCGATCAACTGGCGTCGCAATCTCTACGCGATCTGGGTGGCCCAGCTTCTCGCGATCGTCGCCTTCAGCCTCCGCGCTCCCTTCCTCCCGTTCTTCCTCGGCGATCTCGGCGTCGATTCGACCAACGGCCAGGCCCTTTGGTCCGGCCTGATCAACGCCGCCGGCGCGGGCACGATGGCGATCACGGCCCCGTTCTGGGGCGCCTTTGCGGATCGCCACGGCCGCAAGCCGATGCTCCTCCGTGCCCAGTTCGCGGCCTTTGTCACGATCGGCCTGATGGGCCTGGCGACCGAGGCCTGGCACCTGCTAGCCCTGCGCATGATCGAGGGCTGCCTGACCGGAACGGTCACCGCCGCGACCGCCCTCGTCGCCACCACCACGCCGAAAGAGCGACTCGGGTTCGGGCTCGGCCTGATCCAGACGGCGGTCTTTTCCGGCTCGGCGCTCGGTCCGCTGTTCGGCGGCCTCCTGGCCGATGGGCTGGGCTACCGCCCGACGTTCGGGATCGCCTCGGGGATGATGCTCAGCGGGGGGCTGGTCTCGCTCTTCCTCGTCCGCGAGAATTTCACGCCGCAACCGAAAGGGGCCGCCGGCGCGCCCCGGGAATCGATGTGGCGACTGCTGCTGGCGCCGGTGCTGCTGGGCCTGACCTTCGCGATGCTCTCGATCCGG
>DASYVY010000247.1:0-3137 GCA_035936535.1 Thermomicrobiales bacterium
GGTCGATGCCGGTGACGCGGGCGCCGCGCGCGGCCAGCATCCGGGCTAGGTATCCCTGGCCGCAGCCGGCATCGAGGACCTCCTGTTCCCGGGGATCGCCCAGCAGCTCCAGAAGCCGCGCCGGGAACGCGCCGCCGACAAGTTGCCCCGGCTCGCGGTCTCGCAGCCAGCGATCGTATTCGTCGGCATAGTCGTCCCAGGGATTGGCCGTTGGCTCGGTCTGTGTCATCGCTGGACCCTCCCCGCTAAACCGGCGCTGCGGCGGATCGGCAATGCCATCGGTGCTTGCCAAATCCCAGAGGATAGCTCGGCTCGCGAAACATCGGTATCGCGTGGCTGGCGGAGGGGTATGGCTCCGGCCGGGAAGACCGGCTCAGTCGGGTTCCGGGACGCTGACCGGCCCCGGACGTTGGAGAAACCGCTCCGCCCCCCTCCGGCCAAGCGCCGTCAGCGTCCGCCACACCGGGGATTCGATCTGCCGATCGATCGTTGACCCCCGGACCGTCGTCTCACTGTCGCCACTCGGCGGCAAGAGGCGATCGATGACGCTCAACGCCTGGATGGTCAGGGAGGGCGCCAGGCCGTGGAGTCGCGCGATAGGGGCGAAGATCGGCGGGTAGACCACCTCGATCGCCCCGCGCCTGATCGCGCGGACGAATGCCCTCGCCGCGCCATCGGTGCTGGCCGTGATCAATGGCAGGCTCGATATGGGCGTGAACAGCCGATAGTGCGTTTCCCGGCCTTCCTCATCCCCACTGAAGTAGGCGTTGAGATAGGAGCCGGTCCGCATCAGGCCGGGTACGATCGTCGTCACTGTGATGCCATCGCTGGCAAGCTCGGCACGCAACCCCTCGGCGAGCCCGACCGCGGCGGATTTCGCTCCGTCGTACGGGACCATGCGCGGCACGCTGACCTTGCCGGCGATCGAGGTGATGATCGCGATCCGGCCCTGCTTCCGGGTCCGCATCGCCGGGAGTGCGGCAAGGATCGGATAGAGCACGCCCCAGTACATGATGTCCATCGCCTGCCGGAAGTCCTCCAGCTCCATGCTGTCGACCTGCCCGACCTGCATCACGCCGGCGTTGCAGACCAGGATATCGATCCGGCCAAACTCCTCCTCGACCACCGCGATCATGCGATCGACATCCGCCTTGTCGGCGACATCGCAACGCACGGCGATCACCTGGGCGCCGTGCCGTTCGAGGTCCTCACCGGCGCGCAGCAGCTCGGCCTCGTCGCGGGCGCAGATCGCCAGCCGGCACCCCTGATCGGCCAACTCGCGGGCTAGCGCGAGCCCCAACCCCCGGGAACCGCCGGTGATCAGCGCTACCTGCCCGTTCAGGTCGACCTCGCGAGCGGACCCGATCACCTCACGCACCGCGAGCGCGGCTCCAATCCCCCCGGCGATGGGGAGCAACCGTTTCGAAAGGGATTTCCTGCTCATGCGTGAAGGTGTCCTTTCAGGGGAGAGATGGCACGCGTGCTCCGCTTGTCGGTCGGTGATGCAATCCGCATGCCCATCATGACCTTCTCCACGACGGTGCCCCTTCAGCCACGCCGGGGAATGACGCCGATCGCCGAGGGAGAGCACTCGTGCAGGCTCCGGATGACGGATGGGGAGCGTGTCCTGGACACGATGCAACTGCCCCGGGCGGCTGCCCGGCGCGGCTGCTCACACAGGTTTGCCCCTGAGCAATCCGGCGAACCGAGCATTCAAGCGGGTTCCGTACCATCCCTCATCGGAAGGACCTCTTGCTTCCGGCCTCCGGCACCGATCAGCAGCCTGTATGCTGAATGGCACCCGATAGGTCGCGTCGATCGGATGGCACCCCACTCCCACTTTAGAGGGGCGTGAAAACCAACCGGCCAGCCGGAACACCTCGCACACGACGATATTCGCCTCGAATGGAGGGACCCACCATGGCTACTTCAACACGGCAGCGCGTCCTCGTCTTCGATGTCAACGAGACCCTGCTCGATGTCGGTGCGCTCGACCCGATCTTCACCCGCGTATTTGACGACGTCACCGTGAGGCGGGAATGGTTTGGGCAGATGCTCCAACTTGCGTTCGTCTCGACGATCACGCAGACCTATCGCGATTTCGGAGCGCTCGGGATGGCCGCGCTGGCGATGGTCGCGGATCGTCACGGAGTCACGATCGGAGATGAGACCCGGACGACCCTGCGGGACGAGATGCGCCAGTTGCCACCGCATCCGGAGGTCAGGCAAGCGTTGGAGCGACTACGCGATGCGAAATTCCGGATGGCAACGCTCACCAACTCGACCACGGAAGTGGGAGAGCTGCAGGTCACCAATGCCGGGCTCCGCGACCTGTTCGAGCAGACGCTCTCCGGCGATAGCGTGCAGCGGCTGAAACCCGCGCCGGAACCGTACCGGATGGCGGCGGAGCGCCTGGGGATCCCGATCGAGAGACTACGCCTGGTCGCGGCACACGCCTGGGATATCGCCGGTGCGCTCAACGCGGGATGTGCGGCGGCATTCGTCGCGCGTCCCGGTCAGGTCCTCGACCCGGAGGGTGCCCAACCCGACATCATTGGCGCCGACCTTGGTGAGGTTGCCGATCGCATCCTCGACATCGATCGGTAACCTCACTGAGGCTGTCGGCAGGGTTCAGGCAGGGGTGGGGACGGGCAACGCGCGGCCGACGGCCGATGCGACCGCCTCCAGGCGCGGCATCAGCGCCCCGAACTCGGCCAGGTCCAGCGACTGCGCCCCGTCCGAGAGCGCCTGCTCCGGATGCGGGTGGACCTCCAGCAGCAGCCCGTCGGCCCCCGCCGCCACCCCCGCCAACGCCAGCGCCCCCACAAAGGCCCGCTTGCCGGCGGCGTGGCTGGGATCGACCAGCACCGGCAGGTGCGACAGGCTCTGCACCACCGGCACCGCCCCCACGTCGAGCGTGTTGCGCGTCGCCGTCTCAAACGTCCGGATCCCCCGCTCGCACAACATCACGTCGGGGTTGCCCTGGGCCATCACGTACTCGGCCGCCAGCAGCCACTCCTCGATCAGCAGCGACAGCCCGCGCTTGAGCATCACCGGTTTGCGGGCCTTGCCGACCTCCTCGAGCAGCAGGTAGTTCTGGCAGTTGCGAGCCCCGATCTGGAAGATGTCGGTGTAGG
>DASYVY010000248.1:0-3616 GCA_035936535.1 Thermomicrobiales bacterium
TGTAGACCGTGCCCGGATCCGGTTCGTAAAACTCGCCGTACTCCTCCCACGGAATGGCCACGTCGGTCACGCGCAGCCGGGCGACCTCGCTGCCGCTCTCGGTGATGAACCGCACCTCGTCGCCGATGTCGGGGTTGCCCCTGCTGTCCGGTCCGTCCCGGCCTCGCGACCGCAAGACCCTCCCTTGCGCCGGAACGACGGGGGCGGAGATGCGGTCGCGTGCCGAGTCCATTGTTGAGAAACGCCGGGCATCTCCTTGTGGTTCCCGCTCGAGGGCTGTCGCGGAACACCCGGCTCGCTGCGTTCGCCACATGCGCATCCATGTAGAACGTGTGTTCTCATTGAGGCTCCGTTGAGAGCATGTAGCGCCGTCATGCGAGATGCCGCCTTCCGCTGAATGCGCACGCGGCCGATCCATTTGCCCGATCCTCTTGTCGACCTCCTACGATCGCGGCTGCCTCGTGCGGCTACTGGTGCGCCGGGACCCATGTGCCCCTCGATTCACGATTCGCAAAGGAAGACGCCATGTCCAGCAAGCATTGCCAGGTGAAAGGCTGCGGCCGCTTTACGCGTGCCGGTCAGGTGTTCTGTTCGCGGCATCCGAATGGAGAGGAGATGCCCACCGGTGATTCAGGTGATGCAAGTGAGTCACCGGCCCCTGCCCGTGACACTCCCACCGAGCCCGGTGACGCTATCGGATTCCAGGAGCGCCTTGAGGCGCGGTCGTATCGCGCGCTCTACGACGATCCGATCGCGAGCGTGATGCACCAGGCCGCGGCGATGGTCGCCGAGCAGGGACTGCTCGATGAGCTTGGGGCGCTCCGGATCGTGCTCGCGCGGCTGGTGATGGAGGAGCAGGATCTGTCCCGGCTCGCGACGAACGTGACCCGGGTAGCCCATGTCGCGGTCCAGGCGGCGCGTGCCCAGCGGGTGATAAGCGGCGCGACCGCCGAGGGCCTGACCAACGCCCTGACCCAGGTCCTGATCGAGATCAACCCGGAGGGTAAGTGATTCAGGGGCGGAACGCATGCCTTCGGATGCGGCCCCGCGTGGAGATGTGGAAACCGAAGCAGGGACTGTATGCAGGCGCGGACCACGGCCGAACATCATGGATCACATCGTGACCGCTCAATAGTTGCGCAATTGTCTATGGGGTTTGGCCCTGCGTTCTCGGGTGAACAGGTGGAGATTTGATCCTCCCGTAGGGGAGGACCCCGGCGCATGGCACAACCATCCTGAGGAACTCGCAGGGTGTCCGCCCCGCCGCGCGGTTGGCATAGCACCCGTCCTGCCATCCGTGGGCGGACACCCCTTGCGTACGCCCGGCCGGCGGGCGTCCTCGCTCGGGGGTACCGCCCCTACGGATCATGATCGAGAGCACGGGCATCCGGAATTCCCAAGGTGATGATAGGAGTAGTGCAATGCTGATACATGAGTCCGATCAGGTCTCCACGCAGGCGGAGGCTTTCCGGGCGGAGCTCCAGCGGTTGCGCCGGCCGCGCCGGCAGGGCAATCAGGGCGGGCCATCCGATCCTGACGGCACGCCGGCGGGCGGTCCGGCTGGTGGTCCGGCTGGTGGGATCGATCTCGGTCCGGCGTCGGTCTACGAGGCGATCACGCGGCAGATGGTGGAATCCATGCGGGACGAGCTACGGGAGATCAAGAGCCGGCTGAACACGCTGCTGTTCATGATGATCGGCGCGATCATGGTCGAGCTCGCGATGCGGATCATCGGGCCATGAGCGGAGGTAAGAGCGGGAGTCCAGGCCCGGGCACGACCGCGCAGCGCTACCCGACCCTGCACCGGATCGTGACCGACCTCGATGCGTTTTCGGCGTCGCTGCTGCCGTCGTACCGGCTTCGCCCGTATCAGCTGGCACCGGCGCGGGCGATCCTCGACAGCATCGGGCGGCGGCGGGGTGACCAGTTCGCGATCGTGTTCAGCCGGCAGGCGGGCAAGGACGAGATGCTGGCCCAACTGCTCGCCTTTCTCCTGCTCCAGCGATCCCGCCCGGGTGGAACGGCGATCGTCGCCGCGCCGACATTCCGGCCGCAGGCGGTTCTCTCCCGGGACCGGTTGCGGGACCGGCTACTCGGCAACGGGCTGACCGCGCCCCTGATCACGGCGATGGACGGCTCGACGATCCAGCTTGGCAAGGCACGCGCCCGGTTCGTTTCCGCCGCGCCGGGCGCGAACGCCCGCGGGCAGACGGCCGACCTGCTGCTGGTCGCGAACGAGGCGCAGGATATCGAGCCGCGGATCTGGGATGCCGTGTTCGACCCGATGGCCGCCAGCACCAACGCGACAACCGTGTTCATGGGCACGGTCTGGAGCCAGTCGACCCTGCTCGCGCGCCAGATGCGGCACTTGCGCTCCTTGGGATCCTCGGATGGCCGGCAGCGGGTCTGGCTGGTGCCGTGGTCCACGGTCGGGCGGGATCTCCCGGCCTATGGCGATCGCGTCCGGGCGCGGATCGACCAGCTGGGGGAGGGGCATCCCTTTATCCGGACGGAGTACTTCCTGGAAGAGCTCGAAGGCGAGGGCGGGCTGTTCCCGCTGCACCGGCTGGCGCAGATGCGCGGCGACCACCCGCGCCTGGAGCGCGCCCGGCCAGGACACCGCTACGCGCTGCTGATCGATGTCGCGGGGGAGGAGGAAACGGGCGGCGATGCGGCGGGATACGGGAATGCCGGTGGGCCCGGGAACCGCCGCGACAGCACGGCGCTGACGGTGGTCGAGGTCGATACCACGAGCCGGTCCGATGGCCGGGCGCTGTACCGGGTCGTGGACCGGCGGATTTGGACGGGGGTGCGGCACACCGCGCTGCACGACCAGCTCGTCGACCTGGCGCGGACGGTCTGGCGGGCGAGCTGGGTGGTCGTCGACGCGACCGGGATCGGTGCCGGGCTGGCGTCGTTCCTTCGCGCATCGCTCGCAAAGCGACGGGGTGGGTCGCCCGCCGTGCAGGTCGTCCCGTTCATCTTCAGCGCCGCCTCCAAGAGCCGGCTGGGGTGGGATTTCCTGGGGCTGATCGATGCCGGGCGGTTCAAGGATTACGCCAGCGACTCTGACCGGCCGGACGCGACCGGACACGTCACGGCGCTCTATGAGGCCCAGCTCCGGGCGACGACCTACGAGGTGCTGCAGGGGCCGGGCAACGTGCTGCGGTGGTCGGTGCCCTCGCACGCCGGGCACGATGACCTGGTGATGAGCGCGGCGCTGACGGCGGAGCTGGAGCGGCTCGATTCGAGGCCGAGGATCGCGCTTGGCCTGGAGTGAAGCCGCCAGCCGCCTCCGCTACACTGGGGAGCGCGATGGGCGACAGGCCGGTTCTCCCTGTCCGCCCGGTCGCCGGCGTGAGCCAGCGCCCGCACGACGAACCGGATCCATATCGATATCCATGCTGTACAGGAAGCGGGGAACACCCGGATGGCAACAGCACGCCCTCCCGATCATGTCACGATCATCTTCGATGGCACCTGCGGGTTCTGCACACGATCGATCCGCTACCTGCACCGGCTGGATCGCCACCAGCGCCTGACCTCGATCGCCTGCCAGGTGGCGCAACAGGAAGCACGGTACGGGCTGGAAGGGGTGGATTGCGGCAAGAGCGCC